>CAVHGF010000001.1:0-103184 GCA_963635625.1 Treponemataceae bacterium
AGAAAGACACGTTTTACTTTACAATGTCAACAAAAAGTTTACAAACTTATTTTGTATCAATTATTTACCTCACAAATATATGAAGAATCTCTGAACTTCCAACACTTGTGTGCGAATTATTCTGTCAAAACATTGTGAGGGTTTTTAAGAGTCGATTCCCCGTCAAATACCCCAAGCTTACCGGCAGCAGTATTATTCCTATGACATATAGCACATAACATATCACCAAGGACATATTGGTTCAAAGGCGGCTGGTCGCCCGTGACCTGTGAACGGGAGGACCACGAAGTGGTGGGATAGCGCGAAGCGCGTATCGCCGTGAACCGATATGTCTTTGGTGGTACTTGTGAAACTTAAATGCCCTACCTCAAATTTCGCAAGTAATGAAAAGTATTGTCATTCTGCATTTTTGAAAACCGGAAGATCACGGATGTGCCCCACATTGCACTCAGTGGCATATCGGTGCTCTTAGGCCCTGTTTTAAAAGGGGGTACAAGATCAGCAATATGCCCTGTAGGCCCTTCAGTGCGTGATGAGCGATCTTCCGATTTTCAGCCTTCTTTATCTATAGAATCTGTACAATCTTTGGATAGCTAATCAACAAGTCTCCACGGACTTTTGGCATTGAGCCAATATTATGCCTTCAGCAAGGCTTCGCTGCGTGCGATGAATTCCGACAGTTCCTTGCCCTTGAGAAGCCCCTTGGAGAGAAGCGCCAGATCAACAACCTGATGAAGCAAATCCGCAGTGTTCTCCTTATCCGCCCATATCTTGGATATGACAGGATTCTCCATATTGACCTTCAAAGTATACATCTCAGGAAGGCTTCCATAGAAGTTCATTCCGCCACCTACAGAAGACATATCACGGTACCTGCGCATAAACTCGTTCTGCACGATGAGCACAGGATCTGCATTTTCACCGAGATTGGCAGGCTCCACGTCATACTCAGCCCCCGCAGGAAGCACCGCCTTGAAGAGTTCGCTGAGTGCTTTCTTGTCATCCTCGCTCATCTCCGGCTTCACCTCGTCCTGCTTGGGGATAAGATTTGACGCGCTGTCCGAGTCCACACGCGCGAATCTGCAATTCTCAATCTTCTGTTCGAGCAGACCCACGAAATGCGCGTCAAGTTCGCAGTCCATATGAAGGACGCTGTAGCCCAAATCCTTGACAGCCTTGATGGCGGAATACTGAGCGTCGAGATCCTTGGCATAAAGAATGACAAGCTTGCCGTCCTTATCCTTCTGATTCTCCTCTATCGCCTTCTTGTACTCGTCTATACTGTAGAATTTACCTTCGGTATCCTTAAGCAGAGCAAAATTCAGAGCCCTCTCGCAGAATTTCTCATCCGAGAGCATTCCGTACTCGATGAACAGCTTGATATTGTCCCACTTCTGCTCGTAGGTCTCCCGCTGATCCTTGAAGATCTCCTCAAGACGGTCTGACACCTTCTTGGTGATGTAGGTGCTTATCTTCTTGACATTTGCATCGCTCTGAAGATATGAACGGCTCACATTGAGCGGAATGTCCGGAGAATCGATGACGCCGTGCAGAAGGGTCAGGAAGTCAGGGACTATGTTGTCCACGTGCTCCGTCACGAACATCTGATTACAGTAGAGCTGTATCTTGTTCTTGTCTATTGCCATACGTTCCTTTATCTTAGGGAAGTACAGAACACCAGTGAGAGTGAACGGATAATCCACGTTCAGATGGATGTAGAACATAGGGTCCTCCTCCATAGGATAGAGGGCGTGATAGAACTTCATATAATCCTCTTCCTTCAGCTCTGAAGGCGCCTTGGTCCATATCGGGTCCACGGAATTGACCACCTTACCGTCGAATTCCACCGGAACCGGCATAAATTTGCAGTATTTGTCAAGCAGGGCGCTGATTCTCTCCTTGTGGGCAAATTCCTCAGCGTCAGAGTCAAGATAAAGGGTGATGACGGTACCTCTGTCGCCTTTCTTGCATTCGCTCATCTCGAACTCAGGCGAACCGTCGCAGGTCCAGAACACGGCTTTCGAGCCTTCCTTGTAACTGAGCGACTCTATGGTGACCTTGCTGCTGACCATAAAGGCCGAATAGAAACCGAGGCCGAAATGACCTATGATGCCGCTTGCCTGGTCCTTGTATTTTTCAAGAAACTCCCCCGCGGAAGAGAAGGCTATCTGATTGATATACTTCTCCACTTCCTCGGCAGTCATACCTATACCGCGATCTATGATCTTCAGGGTCTTGGCCTTTTCATCAAGTTCCACCTTGACCTTCAGTTCGCCAAGTTCCCCGTTCCATTCTCCGGTAGAGGCGAGAGTCTGGATTTTTTTGGTTGCATCGACCGCATTGGCCACTATCTCACGAAGGAAAATCTCGTGATCACTGTAAAGAAACTGTTTGATGACCGGAAAAATATTCTCGGTCGTTACTCCTATCTGTCCTTTCATATTGTTTTATAATTAATTCCAACTATATGACACGCAAAAAACGAAATTGCGCTTCTCTCACGAGAAACGCAATTTCCATTCCATTGACAATTTGTCAACCCACTATTTATACATGAAACGCATTATGCTCATTTTAGGAGTCTTTGCAAAGGGCTGAAGCACAATTTCGACTTTAGTCAATTTGCTGTAGCCCGGCATCAATTTATTCACTGATGCCAACAGATTCTCAGGAATATCTGAAACCGCCTCTTCGTCAAGTCCCGCCTTCTTGATGCTGTCCTGATCCAAGTAGACCAGAGCCACCAGCTTGGAACCTCTGTCCACGACAACAGACTCTGCGACATAAGGCTGAGTGTTGACTACCGCCTCGATTTCCTCCGGATAGATGTTCTGACCCGAAGAGCTGAGTATCATATTCTTAGACCTTCCCCTGATAAAAATGTTACCATCCTTATCTATAGTTCCGAGGTCTCCGGTACGAAGGAACCCGTCCTCCGTAAACGCGGCGGCCGTGGCTATCTCGTTCTTATAATAACCAAGACAAACATTGTCACCTTTAGCCTGGATTTCCCCCGCTATCTTATGCTGGTCCTCCGAGTCGATTCTGATTTCGGCGCAATCAACCTTCTTTCCGCAAGAACCGAACGCATACTTGCTCCAATTCTCATAAGCCAGAAGAGGCGCGGCCTCCGTCATTCCATAACCTACGGTATAATGCAGGCCAATCTTTCTGAAACACTTCTCCACCTCCGGATTCAATGCGGCACCACCCATAATGTATTGCTGCACATTACCTCCGAACGCCGCATCCAAAGTCTCACGTACTTTTTTATAAATCAGCTTATTGACTCCAGGAATATGGGTCAAGAACCTGACCGCTGGCTTATTGAGCGCCGGCTTTACGGAAGACTTATAAATCTTCTCCATTACCAGAGGAACGGTAAGCACCAGGTAAGGCTTTACAACCTTCATAGCCCTGAGCAGAAGAGAAGGTGCAGGTGATTTGCCCAGATAATATACGCATACGCCGCCGGAAAGCGGATAAAGGAATTCAAATACAAGTCCGTAAATGTGAGCCATCGGCAACATCGACACTATGGTCTGGCCTGGCGTACAAGGAATGTGGTTATGTGCAAATTCCACAGAAGCACTCACATTCCTGTACGAAAGCATAACACCCTTGGGGGCGCTGGTTGTTCCGGAGGTATAGTTGATAATGGCAAGGTCGTTTAGGTTAGCATCATCAACCCTGAATTTGACATCCTCCTTTCCAAGGCCACTTGGATAAGTATTGCTGAAGCTTTCGTTTAAGTCGGCAAATATATTTGTGAAGTTTTTGTCTGATGAATACAAAAGAGAGAAGTCATCCACATTAATGGCCGCCTTGAGCGACGGCATTTTTTCAACTGAAAGCTTACTCCAAATCTCTTTGTCAGTAAAAAGCAGTACGCTGTCCGAATGATCCACCAATGAATTGACACTCTCCGGAAGGAAGTCGGACAAGATAGGCACGATTATAGCACCATAAGTAGTAACGGAAAGAAAAGACACGGCCCAACGGTTGGTGTTCTTCGCGCAGATGGCAATCTTGTCTCCTGCTTTGATTCCGCTTTTGTCAAAAAGGATATGAAAACGTGCGATATGATTAGCCAATCCTTCGAACGTAATCTGTTCCCCATTAAAGAAGCAAAGCGCAGGACTTTCCCAATTCTCCTTAATGGTCGAGTTTAAAAGATTTAGATAATTATGCATATTGTTGCGTTTTATGTTAGCAAATATAATCGTTCAATATACTAAATAATTGTCCAACTCTCGCAATGTGGCGAAAAATGTGCATATTTGTGGCAGAAAAAGGTAATAAGTGGCGAAAACACCGATAACGATATATTATGAAAAGACCGATAGTCGCATTGATTTATGATTTTGACGGAACATTGGCACCGGGGAATATGCAGGAATTCGGGTTCATCCAGGCAGTAGGTTCCACTCCGGAAGAATTCTGGGCCAAGAGCAATCAGATCGCCGTAGGGCAAGACGCTTCGAATGTATTGGCATATATGAAACTGATGTATGACGATGCGCGCGCGAAAGGGATATCGCTCCGATATGATCAGTTCAAGGAGTTCGGCAAGTCCGTGGAGTTTTTCGAAGGCGTGCAGCAGTGGTTCTCGCTTATCAACGGTTATGGTAGGCAAAGGGGGATCAAAGTTGAACACTATATCAACTCCAGCGGGCTTAAGGAGATAATCGAAGGAACCCGGATTGCCGGCAAATTCCGTTATATTTTCGCGAGCAGTTTCATCTATGACGAAAACGGCGAAGCCGCCTGGCCGGGAATAGCGGTGGACTCTACAAACAAGACGCAGTTCATCTTCAAAATCAACAAGGGCATATTCAGCGCAAGAGACAGCGTCCGCCTGAATTCATCAATGGCGGAAGAAAAAAAGAGAATCCCTTTCCCGAATATGATTTACTTCGGAGACGGAGAGACCGACGTGCCCTGTATGAAAATCGTCGGTATGTTCGGCGGACATTCTCTGGCCGTGTACAAACAGGGAGACGACAAGAAGAAAGCTATCGCACAGAAACTCAAACGACAGGGACGCGTGAGATTTGCAGTTCCAGCCGTCTACACCGAGGACAGCGAAGCCTTCAAGGTGGTCTGCGCCATCATCGACAAGATAAAAGCCGAATCAGAGCTTCAGGATTTAGACTAACAGTGTCTTGGCCTTTTCAAGAGCAGGTATGATGTGAGGCTGTATGTATTCTTCGTGAAGGACTGCGTCCAGACCGAACTGATGAAGCGTGGCCTTTACATCCGGCGTCACACCTGAGAGGATGATTTGTATACCTCTTTTCTGATTTCTTTCGATAAGGTTCTTAAGGTTGTTTACACCGGTGGAATCCATAAACGGCACGTGCCTCATACGTATGATACGCACCTTGACGTTTTCTCCCTTTTTCTCGTCGAATTCCTCGAAACGATTGGCAAGCCCGAAGAAAAACGGACCGCTGATTTCATAAACGGCCACTCCTTTGGGAATGTCAAGCATAGGAGTATCCTCTTTGCCGAGCACCTCGTCGTTTTCGCTTCCGCAGATCTTGTCCGAATTGGCGATGCTTATCGAAGATGTCTTCATAACACGCCTTACGAACAGGACGACAGATAGAAGCAAACCGACTTCTATGGCCACGGTGAGGTCGACTATGACGGTAAGAAAGAAGGTTATCAGAAGCACTGCGACATCCGACTTTTCAGCCTTCAGAAGATACTTGAAACTCCTCCACTCACTCATATTATACGCCACCATCACGAGAATCGCGGCCAATGTGGACAGCGGAATATATACGGCATAAGGCATAAGTACAAGGTAGATAAGCAGCAGCACTATGGCGTGAATGATACCCGTTACAGGGGTCTTTCCGCCGTTGTTGATGCTCGCCATAGTACGTGCGATGGCACCTGTGGCGGGTATTCCGCCGAACAGAGGCGTGACGATATTGGCAATACCCTGCCCTATGAGTTCCGTATTCGCATTATGCTTCTTCCCGGTGACGCCGTCCGCCACCATCGCCGCCATAAGCGACTCTATCGCACACAGGACCGCTATTGTGAATGCCGGAGAAACCAGAGAGCGAACCGTTTGAAAATCAACCTTCGGGACCACAGGTGTAGGGATGGAGAGCCCCGATGCCAATTCAGGAAACTTGCTTCCTATGGTCGCGAAACTCACGCCCGTACTCTTGCTTATAAGGACAGAAGCCACCGTACCCACGAGAAGAGCTATCAGCGAACCCGGAACCTTCTTATTGATTTTCCCCCAGAGGATTATTATGATTAAAGAGACGGTACTTGCCAATGCCTCAATCCAGTTGATTTCACCAAGATGAGAAAGGTAATATCCCCACTCGGGAATGAATGAAGAAGGAACGGTACCTGTAAATCCGAAGAAATCCTTCATCTGGGTCGAGAATATGGTGACTGCTATACCGCTCGTGAATCCCACTATTATAGGATATGGAATGAACTTGAAAATCCCGCCCAGACGGCACAAACCCATAGCCACAAGTATGACTCCAGCCATAATGGTAGCAATGATGAGACCGCTCATACCATATTGAGCCACGATTCCGGCCACTATCACGATGAAGGCGCCCGTGGGTCCGCCTATAAGGAAATCGGACCCTCCGAACAGGCTTATAAGGAAGCCGGCAACTATGGCGGTTATGAGGCCCTGCTCCGGACTCACCCCGCTGGCGATACCGAAAGCTATGGCGAGCGGAAGCGCTATCACTCCCACGATTACACCGGCGATGAGATCTGAAATGAATGTTTGCTTGTCGTAATTCCCCTTTTTGAAGAGGCGGAAAAATTTGGGCCTGAATATAGGCGCAGCCATGTTTTTCATAGGCTATGTTTATATATAATCTACTAACTAATCGATATGCAAAGATAGTATAAATATTTTAATAATTAATTAAAAATTATTATTTATTATTGCCCGTCCATTACTCCCTCATTTTTCGTAACTTAGAGGTCAAGAAATCAAATGGCGCTATGAGCATAGATAAAGAATTGTGGGGCGAATCAGCCTCCGGAAAAGAGATTTTCAAATATACTTTAAGGAATTCGTCAGGCGCATACGCGCAAGTGTCAAGTCTGGGAGCGGGAATCGTGGCAATCAGTGTTCCTGACAGAAATGGCGTGCTGACGGACGTGGTCCTGGGATATCCAAAGGCTTCTGACTACTTCAATGACGGCCCTTGCGCCGGAAAAGTTCCGGGAAGATACGCCAACCGCATAGCCAGAGGACATTTCACTTTGGACGGAATCACTTATGATCTCCCTGTCAACAACGGAGTCAACCACCTGCACGGAGGCCCCGAAGGTTTCCAGAACCAGGTTTGGGACAGCGAAGTGGAAGACAATGCCGTAATATTCACATACAAGGCGAAAGACGGAGAAATGGGATATCCCGGAGAACTTGTCGCCAAGGCCAGATACGAATGGAATGAAGACAACGAGCTCACCCTTACGCTGATTGCCACCTCCACCGAATCTACCGTCGTCAACCTTACGAACCACGCATACTTCAACCTCGACGGAGAAGGAAGCGGAAGCGTGCTGGAGCACATACTGAAGTTGAATTCAAGCAAATGGCTTCCGACAGACGATACTCTGATCCCTACGGGAGAACTCACCGATGTAAAGGGAACGCCTATGGACTTCACCTCGCCGAAAAAACTTGGCAGGGACATAAAGGAAGACTTCCCTGCGCTGCACTACGGAAAAGGTTATGACAACTGCTGGGTTCTTGATGATTACAAGGAGAATACGGTTTCAGAAGCGGCGTTCCTCTACTCGGAGAAGTCCGGACGCGTACTTAAAGTGTCCACTTCGCAACCGGGAGTTCAGATCTACACCGGCAACTGGCTTTCAGGATGTCCTACAGGAAAAAGCGGCAGGGATTATTCGGACTATGACGGAGTAGCCATAGAATGTCAGAATTTCCCCGACGCTCCTAATAAAGCGAGCTTCCCGTCAGCCGTTCTGCGCCCCGACAAGGCATACAGACAAGTCATCAGATTCGCATTCGGCATAAAGGAAAGCTAATCTTTCCATACTTTAAGATACTGTTCCAAGGCCCACATCTCATCTCTGAAATGTGCGGCCTTGTCGAATTCAAGGGCGGACGCAGCCTCGTGCATTCTTTCCTTGTCTTGCGCAAGCAGATTCTCAACCTGGCTGCGCGACATACTCCTTATGACAGGATCCTGAAGTACGGCCGCCAGGTCAGCACGCACGTGCCCGTCCGAAAAAGCCGCTCCCGGAAGTCTAAGAGAGTCGTGCCCGAGACCGACGGAAATCTGTCCGCTTCCCAGATCCGAAGGATTGGGGATATAACGCGGGTCATCGTATGAATTGGCAGCGCTGACCCGACCCGAGAGCTGATTGGCAAGCACATTATGCTTCACCTCCACCTGCTTGGGCTCTATATGATGCAGCTCATTGTATTCTATCTGAAGAGAACGTCGGCGATCAGTCTCGCGTATGGTTTCCTCCATCGATTTGGTGATCTTGTCAGCGTACATTATCACGCGTCCGTGAACATTGCGCGCCGCGCGTCCTGCTGTCTGCGTCAATGCTCTGGAGGTACGCAGGAAACCTTCCTTATCAGCATCCAATATGGCTACAAGCGATACAGAGGGAATGTCAAGGCCTTCGCGTAGAAGATTCACGCCTATCAGAACATCGAAAAAGCCGTTTTTGAAGTTCTCTATTATCTCGACCCTCTCGGCAGTGTCGACATCCGAATGGATATATGCGCATCGTATGCCAATATTTCGCAGATATCCGTCCAGTTCCTCTGCCATCCTCTTGGTAAGCGTGGTGACCAGGACCTTCTCGTCGTTTTCGGAGCATTTCCTTATCTCCTCCACAAGATCATCCACCTGGTTCTCTATAGGTCTCACCTGTATAGGCGGATCAAGCAAGCCCGTAGGACGCACCACCTGTTCCACGACCACCCCTCCGCTTTTCTCCAGCTCATAATCCGCCGGCGTAGCACTTACATACACCTTCTGACCGGTAATATGCTCAAATTCATCAAAAGTAAGAGGTCTGTTGTCAGAAGCAGCCGGGAGTCTGAAACCATATTCCACAAGCGTCTGCTTACGGCTTCTGTCACCGCCATACATCGCGTGTATCTGAGGGAGAGTGACGTGGGACTCATCCACGAAAGTTATGAAATCCTCAGGAAAATAATCTATCAGACAAAAGGGTCGTTCCCCCGGTTTCCTACCGTCAAAATAACGGCTATAATTCTCTATTCCAGGACAATACCCCAATTCCTTTATCATCTCGAGATCATTCTCCACCCTCTGCTGCAAGCGTTTCGCCTCAAGCGGACGGCCAATTTCCTCGAAATGGTTGATCTGACTGTACAAATCATCCTGTATGGCGCTCACCGCCGCCGCACTTCTCTCTTTCGTGGTGACAAAATTACCGGAAGGGTAAATGTAAGCCTCGTCCAATGATTCTATCACCCCTCCACCCAAAGGCTCTATCGAACAGATGGAATCCACTTCATCCCCGAAAAAGATGATACGGACGGCATAATCAGCACCTCCCGGATAGACGTCCACCGTGTCCCCTTTCACTCTGAAGCTGCCTCTGGTGAATTCGCCTTCCGTCCTGTTGTAAAGGGCATCCACAAGCCTGTAAAGAAGCGAAGTCTGACTCCGCCTCTCGCCTTTCACGATGTGAATCGTCTGTGCGTGAAAGTCTTCAGGATTTCCTATACCATAAAGACAGCTCACCGAAGATATGACTATCACGTCCCGCCTGCCGCTCAGAAGCGCCCCGGCAGCGGAAAGCCTGAGCTTTTCAATCTGGTCATTGATGGACAGGTCCTTCTCTATATAAGTATCGGTGTTCGGAATATACGCTTCCGGCTGATAATAATCATAATACGAGACAAAATACTCGACCGCGTTGGAAGGGAAGAAGGACTTGAATTCGCCATAAAGCTGCGCCGCCAGAGTCTTGTTGTGGCTCAGGATAAGGGCCGGACGCTGGAGTTTTTCTATGACCCCTGCCATAGTGAAGGTCTTGCCTGAGCCCGTAACGCCAAGCAGGGTGATATCACTCACCCCGCCTGCAAGAGCCTCGCTCAACTGTTCAATCGCCTTAGGCTGATCGCCGGCAGGCTTATATGTCGATTCAAGCTTGAATTTCATCTTCTATACAGATGACGGCTTGACCGCCGCGCTGTCTATGCTTTTGCCGAAAACGTAATATCTCTGATACAGGAATTCCGTCACGAAATTCAACAACATATTCAGAATGGTGGCGAAATACTCATTCCACCACAAAGTGTCAGTGAAATAATGTTCGAAAAATGTCGTTATCGGAATAAACGCGCAATAGTACAGGAACACCTTGAACATAGCTTCAGGCACATTGGCCGAAGACTTGAAGGTGAATTTCCTGTTCAACGTGAAATTCCAAAGCACGGACAACACGAGAGCACACAAGTATGACAACCAGTATGCCCAGTGTCCAAGCTCATTGAAAAGAGCAAATGATCCCATCTGAATTACGCCGGCGCTTATGGAAAAGCCGACGAATTTCAGGAATCTGATGATTTCCTTGATCTGCATTGTTCAGGTTTTTTTAGTACACTAATTCTTCTTATCCAGCGATGAAAAGAATTTCCATTGAAAGATAATCAGATAAAAAGCTCCGCAAGTGACGCACGAATCGGCGAAATTGAATACCGGAGGAAAAAAGGTAGCGGAAAACATATCCACCACCCTGCCGAACATAAATGGAGCATAACCCCATATCAGCCCGTAGAAAAGGCAATCTATGATATTGCCTATGGCTCCTGCCGTAATGAAAGTAAGCCCTACAAGAGCCCCCGTCGGTGCTTCATTCCTTTTAATCAGCCGATTGATCCACCATATCAGAAAGCCGGACAGGCATATCCGGAAAAACGAAAGGATAAATTTTCCGACCGCACCTCCGAATTTCATTCCGAAGGCCATCCCTTCATTTTCCACGAAGCAAAGCCTGAACCAGTCCCCGAACACAGGAATAACCTCGCCAAGAGACATATTGGTCTTGACGAGTACCTTGATCAGCTGATCTATTACGACAAGAAGAGTTCCTAAAGCAAAAAGTTTGACGCCTTTCGAGATCTTCATATGTCTAGTTTTTACCTTGTTTGGCAAGCATCTCCTTAGCCTCTACCGTAAGAGTTGCGTGAGGCACCAGCCTGAGTCTCTCCTTAGGAATAAGTTTGCCCGTAACGCGGCATACACCATAAGTCTTGTTCTCGATACGGACAAGTGCCGCCTCGAGATTCTGTATGAATTTATACTGACGTTGAGCCAATTGGCTTGCCTCCTCCTTCGAACGCTGCATAGCTCCGTCATCCTCAACCGTCTTGAAAGACGGAGAAGTGTCATCCACGTCATTCGCGCCGCCGCTTCTGGCCAGTTCCCTATAGGTATTATACTCTGCTTTGGCCTTGGCAAGCATATTTTCGATAATGGTTTTGAACTCCGCGAGTTCTTCGTCCGAATAACGATTCTTTAATTCTTCTGCCATAACTACTAGCGTTTAACTTTGATTTTGATTTTTTCTTTATCCCATTCGACCTCCGCCGCATCCTGCTCCGCATTCTCCAATCTCTGCAATTCAAGACTTGAGCTGAGAGTCTGGGAACAAATATAATCCTTATATTGAGAAAGAGCATCTGAAATGGACTCGTACGCCTGTCCGTCAGCATATATGACCGTAGATATGCGGTCCGTGATTTCAAATCCGCTTTCCTTCCTTAAGTTCTGTATAGGATGTATCAACTCACGGGCATTGCCTTCCCGGACAAGTTCATCCGTCTGAACTATATCCAGAGCCACCGTAAGCGTGCCTTCCGTAGAGACGAGCCAACCCGGCATATCCTCGGAATTGATTTCATAATCGCCCTTACCCAAAAGCACGTCGCCACCCGGAAGGGCCAATTTATATTCAGCCTCAGACGCTTCGATCTCGGCAATCTGCTCCTGACTCATAGCTGCAAAGTCGGAAGCAATTTCCTTCATCTGCTTGCCGTAAACCTTTCCGAGCGTCTTGAAGTTAGGTTTTATCTTCTTAGTAATAATGCCCACCGTATCGTGCAGGAACTCAAGTTCTTTAACATTGACCTCCGTAAGGAAGATGGACTTCACCCTCTCTATATGCTCCTTCACCTTATCATCCACGACAGGGACAAGCACCTTTGCCAATGGTTTTCTGACATTGATCCCAACTTTCTTTCTCAGTGAAAGCACCATAGAAGATGCCTTCTGTGCAAATGCCATACTCTCCTCCAATTCTTTATCCACAAGAGAGGCGTCCTCCTTAGGCATAGCCGTATAATGAACACCCTGAGCCTCCGGAGCCAGATCCGAATACAACTGATCCATAAAGAACGGAGCGATAGGGGCGGAAACCAGAGCTATGCTCTTAAGAACCTCATACAGAGTCTGATAAGCCGAAAGCTTATCCTGACTCATACCGCTTCCCCACAGACGTTTCTTATTAAGTCTTATATACCAGTTTGACAAATCGTCACACACGAAATCCTGTACCAGACGGCCTGCAGTCGTAAGGTCATAATCCTCATAGGCGGCCTCCACCTGAGCACACAAAGTGTTCAGACGGCTCAGCAGCCATCTGTCAAACATAGGTCTGTCAGAGTATGGGACAGCGGGAGCCGAAGGATCGAAACTGTCTATATTGGCATAAAGTGCGAAGACAGAATAGGAATTGTAAAGCGTACCGAAGAATTTTCTACGCACCTCGTCCACTCCGGCCTCATCGAATTTAAGATTATCCCAAGGCTGGGCATTGGTAAGCATATACCAGCGGAGAGCATCCGCACCATAAGTGTCGAGAGCCTTGAAAGGATCCACCGCATTGCCAAGACGCTTCGACATCTTCTCGCCCTTCTTATCGAGCACCAATCCGTTGGAAATCACCCTTTTGAAAGCTGGCGTACCGCTTACCATAGTATGAATGGCGTGAAGTGTATAGAACCATCCGCGAGTCTGGTCAACACCTTCCGCGATAAAATCTGCGGT
The DNA here is from genome assembly GCA_963635625.1 of Treponemataceae bacterium. Taxonomy (GTDB): domain Bacteria; phylum Bacteroidota; class Bacteroidia; order Bacteroidales; family UBA932; genus Cryptobacteroides. The sequence continues at coordinate 13,071 of CAVHGF010000001.1, forward strand.
GGCACCGAAATCAGGAGTACCCAGTCCACGAAGACCCGTCTGTGCGTACGGCATAGCGCCGCTGTCAAACCACACGTCGATAAGGTCACTCTCCCTTTTCATCTTCCTTCCGCTGTCGCTGACCAGGAAGATCTCATCCACATACGGACGGTGAAGATCTATCTTATCGTAATTCTCCTTGGACATATCAGATGGATCGAATCCCCTGTCAGATAGAGGATTGGAAGTCATAATCCCCGCTTCCACGGCCTTCTGTATCTCTGCGTACAGTTCCTTGACGCTGCCTATGCATTTCTCTTCCTTACCATCCTCGGTGCGCCAGATAGGAAGAGGTGTTCCCCAATATCTCGAACGTGAAAGATTCCAATCCTGTATGTTCTCAAGCCATTTGCCGAATCGGCCCGTTCCCGTAGCCTCAGGTTTCCAGACTATCCCCTCGTTGAGTTCCATCATCTTCTCCCTTACGGCAGAAGCCTTTATGAACCAGGAATTCAGAGGATAATACAGGACAGGCTTGTCCGTTCTCCAGCAATGAGGATAGGTATGTACGTGCTTTTCTATCTTGAATGCCTTGTTCTCCCCCTTCAGCATCACGCATATATCCACATCGAGAGTAGGCGCGTCAGAAGGGAGTGAAGCGTCATAAGCATTCTTCACATACCGCCCCGCCCATTCGGAATACAGTTGAGTATTGACATTCTCCTTCACATACTCTTCCGACAAATCCTCCAGACGATAGAATCTTCCCTGCGGATCCACCTGAGCCTGCGGATTGCCGTTCTTGTCCGTGACATAAAGACCCGGTACGCCTGCGGCCTTCGCCACCTTGGCATCATCGGCACCGAAAGTAGGAGCGATATGGACTATGCCCGTCGTGCCTTCCTCTATGGTCACGTAATCTCCCAGGATGACGCGGAACGCCCCTTCTCCCGGATTAAACCACGGAATAAGCTGCTCATACTGAATACCTTCCAGTTCCTTTCCCTTAAATGTGCCGGGAAGCACTTCGTAAGGAATCTTGTCATTGAACCAGGTCTGCACCAGAGCCTGCGCCAATATGTATGTGGCAGGCTGTCCGGTATATGGATTGGCACTCTTTACCTTTACATAATCTATGTTAGGATTGACACAAAGCGCCGTGTTGCTCGGAAGCGTCCACGGAGTAGTGGTCCAGGCCAGGAAATACTCGTCTTCGCGACCCTTTATCTTGAACTGCACGCAGCAGGTCGTATCCTTGACATCCCTGTAGCATCCGGGCTGATTAAGCTCGTGCGAAGACAGTCCCGTTCCCGCAGCCGGGCTGTAAGGCTGTATCGACTTTCCCTTATACAGATAACCCTTGCCGTAGATGTCTTTAAGAAGATACCACAGAGTCTCTATGTACCGGTTGTCGTATGTGATGTAAGGATCGTCCATATCCACCCAATAGCCTATCCTTTCCGTAAGATTACGCCACTGGGCCGTATATTTCATCACCTCCTGTCTGCAGGTGCTGTTATAATCGGCTATACTTATCTTCTTGCCTATATCCTCTTTGGTTATGCCAAGCTTCTTCTCCACACCAAGCTCCACAGGGAGTCCGTGAGTATCCCACCCGGCACGTCTGTGCACCAGATATCCGCTCTGCGTCTTGTATCTGCAGATGGCGTCCTTTATGCTGCGGGCCATCACGTGGTGGATTCCCGGCATACCGTTGGCGCTCGGAGGGCCTTCAAAGAATATAAACGACGGCGCACCCTCCCTCAGTTCAAGAGATTTTTCAAATGCTCCCTCCTTTTTCCACTTCTCCAGAACACGGTTTCCCGTTTCCACCAAATCCAAGCCTTTATACTCTTTAAATGTCATTTTTTTTACCTATTTTTGAATTTGCAAATATAACGATTTCAAAAGGCAATTACAAATATGAACGTCGTCGACATAATCCTTCTGGTCCTGTTCATCCCCGCCATCATCAGAGGGATACACAAAGGCTTCATCGAGCAGATAATCGCAGTGGCATCACTTTTCCTGAGCGCATACCTCGCCTATCTTTTTGCCGACAAGGTCGGGACGTGGCTCAGCGCATATATAGAAGGCGTCAGCAAAGAAGTCCTTTATATCATATCATTCGTAATCATAATAATAGTGACCGTGGTGCTGTTGAGACTTGTGGCAAAACTGCTCTCCTCCATCATTTCGACCATCTCCCTCGGATGGCTCAATTCGGTGCTGGGCGTCCTGTTGTCGCTTTTATTCACCACGCTAATCTTAGGGGTAATCTTCATGGCATTCAATTCATTCAATGCCAGCACGTTCCACATAGACACCACCACGTTCGAATCATCTGTTGTGTACCAATGGATCGCCAAGATCACCGATACGCTTTTCCCTTTTATCGAAGATATTTTTAGTCAGATCAGCAATGACGGAGCAAAAATGTGTTAATATAATTCTTATCGAAACATCCACCTCCTTATGTTCAGTGGCATTGGCCAGGAACGGTGAAGTCATTTCATATCGCGAAAGCGCAGAACCGAAAGCACACGCAAGTCTTACGGCTCCCTTTATCCGGGATGTCCTCTCGGAAAACCACCTTGAGGTGTCGGATTGCAGTGCCGTATGCGTCAGTTCAGGCCCGGGATCATATACCGGACTGCGCGTGGGAGTATCCACGGCCAAAGGCTTGTGCTTCGGAGCCAATCTTCCCCTGCTGTCCGTAAGCACTATGGAGATTCTGGCCGAGATGGGTAAAGATTCGGAATGCGACTACATCGTCCCTATGATAGATGCACGCAGAATGGAAGTCTACACGACAGTGTTCAAAGACGGCGTCCAGCTGAAAGACACTGAAAGCGTCATCATAGACTCTGACAGTTTCAGAGGATACCTTCAGGACGGAACCGTCCTGTTCATAGGCGACGGGGCTCAGAAATGCACCGGACTTATCGCGAGCCCGAATGCCCGTTTCCGCCAGTGCAACCCTTCGGCCGCAGCGATGGGAAGATTGGCATACGAGAGATTCCTTCAGGGCAAAAAAGAAAATGTGGCCTATTTCGAGCCTTTCTACCTGAAAGACTTCATAGCCACAGTTTCCAAGAAAAACCTGTTTTAAGTTACTTCAACACCTTATCGAGAGTCGCACGAAGGCTGTCCTCACCCTTTATGGCGGCTGAAGTAATCTCTCCGTCAGTAATCAGAAGGCTGTATGGGAGGGATGTGACATTATACAACGATATCGCAGGAGACCCCACACCCAAAGCGTCACACACATTAATCCACGGGAGTTTCTGATTCCTCACGACAGAAGCCCACAGAGCCTTGTCCGTAGATACGCAGATTGAATAAATCTCGAATCCGCGGTTATGATACTTTCTGTAAAGAGGGGCGAGCACCTCCGTATTGAAAAGCTTCTGGGCATCATCGCTCTCCGTCCAGAAATGAAGAAGAATCGCTTTGGCCTTCACTCCGGCAAGCGACGTAGGTTCGCCATTTATATTCGGCAGCTTCAACTCGGGAAATCCTACGCTTTGAGCCTGGGAAAGCGAAAGATTCAGAGCCAATGCATTTTCTCTGTTTTTAGTCTCAACCTCCAGCGCCTTCACGTATTTCGATTCAGGATAAACCGTCTTCAGGCTGTCGCAAACCTTGCGGAACAGCACCGCATCCGTAGGCTGGGAGAAGATCGGAGCTCCCTGATACAGTTGCTGATAGAACACAGGCACGACCGTAAGAGACTTACTGTTGTTCATCACATACCTTACCCTGCTCCTGTAATATTCCAGATACAACCTCACCCTTTCGGAAGGGTCCTGTGACGCATTCATCTTCTGAAGGAAAGAACTGTAATCCGCTTCCACTTCTGACAAAAGAACAGAACCGTCAGAGCCCTGTACCGTATAATGGCCAAGCGTATCGGCGCTCACCACGGCCTTCTGGCCCTGTTCAAGAAGAAGTGCTGACAGAATGGTGTTCCCTCTATATACATAGATGAATTCAGGCTGGTTCTTCTCGACGGCTACAGAATACCTGAAATGTCCGGAATCATCCGTCCTGACAGAATCGAGAAGCTCTCCGGACGAAACACCCAATTTGTATATCGCCAATTTTTCCCCGCAGGCTCCGTCTACGGTACAGTCTATCATCGTCTTCTTTCCGCAGGAAACAAGACAAAGCGCGACAGCACCTGCAACTATAAGTTTCTTCATATTTTAAGGGAGTTTTTTGAATTCCTCGTATACGGCGGCAGCGATCTGAGCCTTACGCTCGTCGCTTATCTGCGGACGCTGTTTTCTGAAATCAAGGTCACCCTCGCTCTGAAGAGGCACCAGATGAATGTGAGTATGAGGAACTTCCATTCCAAGTACGGCTACTCCCACCCTCTTGCAAGGGATGACGGCCTTGAGTGCGACCGCAACCTTCCTTGCAAACTTCCAAAGTCCTTCGTATGTCTTTTCATCCAGAGAAAAGATGTAATCATCCTCGGTCTTCTTCGGAATAACCAAAGTATGTCCCTCCGCCAATGGAGAAATGTCCAGAAAGGCGTAGTAATCTTCACTTTCCGCCACTTTATAAGAAGGTATCTCCCCTGCGGCTATTTTAGAAAAAATGGTCATATATCTTAAATGGTGATTTCAAGAATTTTGAATTTGATTACTCCGGCAGGAACTTTCGCCTCCACAACATCCCCCACGCCGTGACCGATAAGAGCCTTGGCAATAGGCGTCGTAGCCGCCAATTTCCCCTTTGAGAAATCGGCCTCGGATTCTCCCACTATAGTAAATGTCATCTTCTGGTGAGCATTCAGATTCTCCACCTGCACGGTGTTGAGCATCTGAACCTTATCCGTAGAAAGCATAGATGCGTCGACCACCTTGGCTCCGGCGACCATATTCTTGAGATTAGCTATCTTTATTTCCAATAAGCTCTGTGCCTCACGTGCAGACTCGTATTCCGCGTTCTCCGACAAGTCTCCCTTCTCTCTGGCCTCCGCTATGGCCGCCGATATTACGGGACGCTGCTCCAAAGCCTCTTTCAACTCTTTCTTAATACTCTCGAGCCCTTCCTGGCTCATGTAATGTACTTCTGCCATATTATAATAACAATTAAAGGAACTATTCCAGTCCCTCTTTAAACTTAGGTTTCATAATTTCCGAATAAAGAACCAACTTCTTCCTGTCTTTCTTTATCTCGGCTTTCAGATTCTTTTTGTCAGGTTCCTTCCCGACGTCTTTCTTTGTGGTCATACTTTGCGAAGATAAGGTTTTTCGCCGACATTTCGTCTTTTTTAAGCTGATTTTTCAACTGTTCAAAAGAAGAAAACCTGATTTCATCCCTTATCTTGCACTTGAAGGTGACATCTATATCCAAACCATAAATATCTCTGTCAAAATCAAATATATGTGTTTCCACCAAAGTGGAGGCGTCCACGTTAGTCATTCCCATATACCTATCCCCCTGCACGGTCACCTCACTTAGATATACGCCCGCTCCGGGGATGCATTTCAAAGGCTCGCGAAGTCGAAGATTGGCAGTGGGAAAGCCTATCGTCCGCCCCATACGCTTGCCTCCGACGACTACACCGCACAAAGAATAATCACGTCCCAGCATCTTCGATGCCAATTCAACCTCGCCGCCGGCGAGACATTTTCTTATCTGCGATGAAGACACCCTCAGCCCTTCTACATCGATAGGCGGGACTATAACCGCCTCAATTCCGAGAGACACCGCGTCAAGCGCGATTTCTCCGGTTGTTTTCCCGTCCGAACCGAACCTGTTGTCATATCCCAGAACTATGCCGCTCACGGCGAACTTGTCCTGAAGCATACTCAGGTAAGACCGCGCATCCAGAGAAGCGAAATCGGCAGTGAAAGGAAGAACTTGAACGTCATCTATTCCGGCGGCCTTCAAAAGTGCGGTCTTTTCTTCAAGCGAAGTAAGGAGTCTGAGATCCCTCGCTCCATCCTGAAGGAAAACCCTCGGATGAGGCCACAGCGTAATAACAAGACTTTGCCCGTCACCCTTTCGGGAATATTCGAGCAAAGTTCTGATTACCTGTTGATGTCCCAGATGGAAGCCATCAAAAAAACCGGTGGCGGCTACAACCATTTCACGATAGGAAAATCCTGCCTATGAGGGAGTTCAGCATTCTTTGGATAGATACGCGTACCTACCTCATACATACCTGTTCTTTCCGGAAGGACAGACGTGCGGAATGTGGCGATACCGTTCTCATAAGACACCAGATCATAGTTGAAGACTTCCTGAATATGAAGCGTTCCGCTGTTGTCTCTTGAAGTGAACAGCACCTCCACACCTATATCCTCAGCCTTCATACGGCCGAGGTCTATGACAACCTCGCAAACCAGTTTGTTCTTATCTGAAAGCACATAAGATGCGCTTGGCTGGGTATATGAGATGATGCGCATATTGCTCCATTCCTGAGCCACATAAGCCTTCCAAGAAGATATCTCACGGGCCAATTTGGCGTTATCTGCCACCAGACGACCGTATCTCTCGCACTGCGGAATATAATACTGGTTACAGTAGTCCGTAAGCATACGGTTTGTCGTGAAGTTGGAAGCCACCATAGCCACGGTGTTCTTGATGTAACCTATCCACTTGCTGCTGCGTCCTGTAGAATCAATGTCATAATAGTCAGGTGCGATCTCGTTCTCAAGGATAGAATAGATGGTTGCGGCATCCAGTTCGTTCTGGTACTCCTGATCTTCATAAGTACGTTCCATAGGGAGGGCCCAACCGGCATTCTTGGTATAGCCTTCAACCCACCATCCGTCAAGTACGGAGAAGTGCATTACACCATTCATCGAAGCCTTTTCTCCCGATGTACCGGAAGCCTCCTGAGGACGTGTCGGATTGTTCATCCACACATCCACGCCTTGAACGAGACGCTTGGCGAGCGTGATGTCATATCCCGGAACGAAGACGATTCTGCCTATGAAACGCGGATCCTTGCTTATCTCCACTATCTGCTTGATGAGATCCTGTCCTGCCTGGTCTGCAGGGTGTGCCTTTCCGGCGAAAAGGAACTGTACGGGGCGACGTGGATTATTCACTATCTCATCCAGTTTGTCAAGGTCACGGAAGAGAAGCGTCGCTCTCTTATAAGTAGCGAAACGACGTGCGAATCCTATGGTGAGGACATCGTCGCGAAGATTCTCCTTAATGGTAACCACCTGTCCCGGAGTGTAATGCGAAGACAGGCAAGGGTCTGAAAGGCGGTCCTTCACCGTCTTGATGAGATCAGCCTTGAGCGCCTTGCGAGTTTCCCAGACCTGCTCGTCGCTTACATTATATATGCCTTCGAAGCAATGCTTGTCATAATGCGAAGTCTTGAACTCCTCTCCGAAAACTCCGGCGTGAATAGCCTTCCATTCCTTGGAAGCCCAGGTCGGATAATGGACACCGTTGGTCACGTAACTGATAAACAGTTCTTCAGGAAGATATCCCGGATACATACTTGAGAAAAGTTCCTGGCTCACCTTGCCGTGAAGTTTTGACACGCCGTTGACATTCTGACTGAAATTGGCGGCAAGCACGCTCACCGAGAACTTCTCATCACGGTCATCGGCGTTAAGTTTTCCGAATTCCATAAATCCGCGCCAATCCAGACCGTACCTCTGCGGATAACTGCCGAAATATCTGCCCATCTCCTCTTCAGAGAATGCATCGTGTCCGGCAGGAACAGGCGTATGAGTCGTGAAAAGTGCAGATGAGCGGACAAGTTCCAAAGACTCGCTCAAAGAATAATGCTTCTCCTGCATATACTCGCGAAGTCTCTCAAGACCCGCGAAAGCGGCGTGTCCCTCATTATAATGATACATTGTAGGGTTAAGACCCAATGCACGCAGAGCCCTGACACCGCCTATGCCAAGCAGAATCTCCTGTTTGAGTCTGTTCTCGTGATCTCCGCCATAAAGCTGATGGGTGATGGTCCTGTCTTCCGCAGAATTGGCTTCATAATCAGTATCAAGAAGATACAGATCGGTCCTTCCGACTGCCACACGCCAGATTCTGGCGTGCAGTACTCTTCCCGGAAGATTCATACTGACGCTTTTCCAGACGCCGTCCTCTCCGATTACCGGTTCAACCGGGATCTTGAGGAAATCCTGAGCGATGTAATCAGCCACCTGATTGCCCTGAGGAGTCAGACGCTGGGTAAAATAACCATATCTGTAAAGCAAGCCTACGGCCACGAGATTCACGTTCATATCCGAAGTCTCCTTCAGATAATCTCCCGCCAATATTCCCAATCCTCCCGAATAAATCTTCAAAGACGTATCAAGACCATATTCCATACAGAAATATGCTATCGAAGGCTCGACCCTTTCAGCTTTTTTTGACATATAGAGATTGAACTCGTCTATGACAGCATTCATTCTGGCCAGGAATTCCTGATTCTTTGCCAACTCGTTATATCTCTTCAAGCTGACCTTGTCAAGTATTTCCATAGGGTTATGGCCTGACTTGTGCCATAAATCGGCGTCGATGCTCTTGAAAAGAGCCTTTGCATCATCATTCCAACACCACCAGAGATTTCTGCATAAAGTTTCGAGTCCGGACAATTTTTCCGGCAAATGTCTAGTCACCATCACATTCTTCCAGGATGGTGAAAAACTTGCGTTTATGTTCATAAACCTTTTTTAATAAGAATAAAAATACACTATTGACGTTTCAGTGCCAAAGCGTCGTTTACACGGATCATAAAATCACTGAGCACGTTCATATAATTTATGAATGCCTCGTATGGTGAATTATATGGGGTGAAATATTTGTGCATATCCCCACCGGTGAAAAACTTTGTGCACATATAATAAAAATGATCGCTTTCCTGAAGATGTCCGTAATCAGCCCAGAGCTGAGGGTCATCCAGCAGAGAGAGTTTTTCCTGCAGGCTGTAAACCTTCGAGAACGCTTCATTCTGAAGTTCGTTTCCGAGCCAAGCCGAAAGATCCCTTTCTTCATCCGCCCAAGAAATAGGAGAAGGAACAGAAAGAGCCGATACAGGCTTATACGAAGCGCTTACTTCCGATGGTGTCTGGAATTTGAAAGATTTATCTTTCAGGCAGATACCTGGCAGGCTCTCCATAAAGTCGAAGATTCCCGTCGATGCGTCCGTATGTTCGCCGAATGTTTCGTAATCCATAAAAAGTCCGACATAATCGCCCTCGGAATTATCTATCCACGATTTGAATTTCTCCGCAGTCAGAGGCCATTCATTCCAATTTTTGTCGCCGAAACGGAATGCCAGGTCATCGCTGAGAGAATAATTGCGCAGGAGAACATTCTGCTGCTCGACTATATCGTTACTGTATATGTAATTAGGGCATCTCCAACCAAGGATATGCTTTGCGCCTTCCGTCAGGATAGTCTTGAAGCCCATCTCATAGACTTGCTTTCCTATCTGGTCGGAATAAACGAGCTCCGTATTACGGAAGACCTTAGGTTCCACTCCCAGATACTGCTTGAGTGCTTCCTTGTGTTTGTTGACCTGAAAAGCGAACTCCGCAGGTGAAGTCAAAGAAGCCAGAGAGTGGTAATATGTCTCGCACAGGAACTCGACACAGCCGGTCTCTGCCAATTTCTTGAAACTGTCAAGCACCTCGGGAGCATATCTGTCAAACTGCTCGAGAGCGGAGCCTGAAATGGAGAACGCCACCTTGAATTGGCCTTTAGATGCCTTTATAGCCTTCAACAGGACCTTATTCATAGGAATATAGCACTTCTGCGCCACCCTGCGAAGAATAGTCCTATTGGCAAAGTCATCATAATAATGAGAATCCTTGCCTATATCAAAAAACCTATATAACCTTAGTCTTGTAGGCTGATGTACTTGGAAATACAAACAGATAGATTTTGCCATAGCTATATTATTTTATTATTTGTTCATAAATGTCTTTGAGTTTCGCTGCCGCGTGGTCCCATTTCAAAGTGTTCACCTCTTCGAAACCGTGCTTGACCGCAAATTCGGAAAGCGCAGGGTAATTGACAAGCGCATAGATGTCGTCCGCCATAGCGTCCACGTCCCAGAAGTCCACCTTGAAGGCATATTTGAGAACCTCCGCCGCACCGCTCTGATATGAAATTACGCTCGGCACATTGGAGCGCATAGCCTCCAGAGGAGATATCCCGAACGGCTCGCTTACAGACGGCATCACGTATACGTCGCTGAGTGCAAACATCTTCTGCACGTCAGTCCCGCGCAGGAATCCCGTAAAGTGGAATTTGTCCGCAATGCCCAGCTTTGCCACCTGCTTGATGGCCCTGGTCATCATATCTCCGCTTCCGGCCATCACGAAGCGTACGTTTTTCGTTCTCTTCAAGACCTTGGCCGCCGCATCGATGAAGTACTCGGGGCCCTTCTGATATGTGATTCTTCCCAGGAAAGTCACGACTTTATCCTTGACACCCCTTTCCACCATAAGGTCCTCCCTTCCGCTGAAATCCACGGCATTATGTACGGCCACCACCTTGGCCGGATCGATACCGTACTTGTTGATGACGATGTTTCTCGTAAGTTCCGAAACCGCCACCACCTTGTCCGCATGCTCCATTCCGCGTTTTTCTATGGCATAGACACGGCTGTCCACCATATCGTCCGAACCACGGTCAAAGGATGTGGCGTGCACGTGTACGACGAGCGGTTTTCCGGTAAGTTCCTTCGCCGCGATTCCTGCAAGATAAGTGAGCCAGTCGTGCGCGTGGATTACGTCGAACTTGTCCGCGTTCTCCATCGCTATGGTGCCGCCCACCTGAGCATACCGTGTAACCTCTTCAAGAAGGTTGGCGCCATATTTGCCCGAGAATTTGAATTTCTGCCCGAATCCTATTGCAGACTCACTCACGTGATTCTTTTTCATCTGCTCTATGGCTTCGAAATACTCATCCGGATTCACATAAGGAACCATATTCGAGTCCACGTGAATGAATTTCACCTTATCTATGAATTCGTCCACGCTTCGGCTAATATTCTGAACTGCAACATCACTGGCATTAATAATGTGCGTGCAACTCTGATCTTCATCCCCGCTTGCGGACGGCATCACGAAAAGGGTCTCGACTCCATTATGCGCCAAGCCCTCCACTATGCCCTTGCAGGCAGTTCCGAGACCGCCTGCGATATGGGGAGGAAATTCCCAACCGAACATCAATACTCTCATATACTACTCGTCTTTATATTTGGACAACAATTCGTCTACTCTAAGCAGGGAAGAAGTACACAGCGCCGAAGATATCGCTCCGTGCGGTTCGAAAGGAGGGTCTCCGTCATAAAGTTCCGAAAATGCACCCACGCCGTGCTTGTTCAGATCCTCATAGAAGCCTTCGACAAGCCATTGCGCCCTCTTCAGGAATGACGGGCCCTTGATCCTCAACGAGGTCTCTATATAGATCGCCAACAGCCACGGTCTTGTACTTCCCTGATGGTAAGCCAGATCCCTCTCATACTGCGATCCTTCATATACTCCCTTGTACTTGACGTCACGTGGCGAAAGCGTACGCAATCCACGCGCCGTCACAAGTTCCCTGTCTATCACCCTGAGCACATTAGGATGAAGTTCATCCTCCAGCGGAGAGTACTTCAGGCCAATCGCGCAAAGCTGATTAGGGCGGACATCCATATTCTGTCCGTTATTGTCAACATAATCAGCCAGATATCCGGCTTCTTCGTTATAGAATACCTTTACGAAATTCTCTTTCACGAGATCAGCTATGACCGTCCACTTCTGTACGAATTTTCTGTCCGCACCACGGCCCTTTTCCATCTCCAGGGCAAATTTTATGGCATTATACCAAAGGGCGTTGGTCTCCACCTGATACCCTGCACGCTCCGTTACCGGACGGCCTTGAATATATGCGTTCATCCACGACAGTGCCACCCCGTCCTTCTGCGCCCACAGCAGTCCGTTAGGATGCATAGCCACCTCTTCCCTTTCTCCCGGGAGATAACTCTCCAATACACGTTTGAGCATCTTGCCATATTTCTTCCAGACCTTGTCCGGATCGGCTCCGCCGCCTATATAACTCTGCAGCACACAGGCCAGATACAAAGGGGCCTCCACCTGCGTTGTGCGGCGGGTAAGACGAACCTGCTCATCAGCAATCAGATTGTCAAGTATCTCCTCGAATGCTTCGGGTCTTCCCGCAGAAAGAGTCAGTCCGGGAAGAGCCACGAGAGTTTCTCTCAACAGCCCCGCATAAAGCCACGAATAACCGGCTTCGATCTTCATCTTCCCGTTATGGTGCGTGATCAAAGTGTCAGCGCAATGCAGCAGCTGCTGATGGCAGTCCGTTATCTCACCGGCACGGGATGCCAATTTCTTGAATTCAGGAGCGAAAATCTTCGGGTCTTCCTCCGCTATGGATATTCCGACTATGAAACTGCGCCCTTTGTGAAGTTTGACTTCGAAAACGCCCGGAGACAGCAGATCCTCCTTACAATCGAAGCCGCGGCGATATTCATCGGAATAGGTGATGCCATAATACCAATATGGCTCCGCAGAATATTTGACCTTGGAATCGGAAAACTGCACGAACAGATCCGGATAAGATTCATAAAGTCTGAAACTCTGTCCGTTACGCACAGGCGTTCCGAGCGCGCAGGCTTGGTCATTGGCGTGTGTAAGAGAATGTATGTTCCTGAAAGCCAGAAGAGGGCGAAGCTTGACCAGTGCGTTGTCAGAGCCCTCGAGCAGTTCATATTTGATATAGAGCCTGTCGACTTCCGGACAAAGCAGAATGCTTTTCCTGATCACTATGTCACCTATCTTATAGGTGATTCTCGTTATGGGATCAGCCTCGAAATCCACCACATATTTATGTCCGCGCGGTTCATAAACATCTCCATAACAATGTATTCCCAGATTAAACTGCTTGCCTTCGACCAGAATCGACTCGTCAAGAGATGAAAGCATAAGGAATCTGTCTCCGCCGAAACGGTCAAGAGTAAGAGCGAACAAACCGTGATACCTTCTGGTATTGCAGGTCACAATGGAAGTGTTGCAATATGCTCCCGTCTTGTTGGCACAAAGTATCTCCCTCTTCAACGAATAAGAGAGATTCACCAATTCCGCCTTGTTGAATTTCAAAAAAGCCATATTATTACATTTTTAGCAGAACCAATGCACATCTGCACGGTAAATACAACTTTAAAATATGATCCGTACACAAATGCTTCTCCGCCTGTTGAAGTCTTCCGAATCCGCCGAACTCCGCAGCATCTGAATCAAACTGCAGGACATATTCCCCGTCAGAAGCCTCAAATCCATAATTTTCATAGGAATACGACGGCGAAAAGTTGAGCGCAAAGATAGCATTTTGTCGTTTGAAAATCAAGACTTTTTTTTCTTCATCGGCACGAATCAATTCCAAAGGATAATCCAAAATGCCTCTTGAACTCAGGAAATGCACGAACGCACCGTCAAAAGCCTGCAATCCTCCATATCTGAGCGCGGGATCATCCGCCAGAGACCATTGGCGTCTGGCATATTTGTAAGACCATCCGTTCCCCTCCCGCGGAAAATCTATCCATTCGGGATGACCGAATTCGTTGCCCATAAAATTCAGATATCCGTTTCCCGCCGTTGCGGCCGTAAGAAGACGTATCATCTTATGCAGCGCTATTCCGCGGTCTATGACCAGATTCTCGCTCGCCTTGTCCATATGGAAATACATCTCCTTATCCATCAGACGGAACGCTATGGTCTTGTCCCCTACCATAGCCTGGTCGTGACATTCCGCATAGCTTATGGTCTTTTCATCTTCACGCTTGCGCGTCAGCTCCCACCATATCTCTCCCATAGACCACTGTTCGTCAGAGCGTTCCTTTATCCATTTTATCCAATGGTCAGCCACGCCCATCGCCATCCTGTAATCAAATCCCACACCTCCGGCATCAAGCGGAGCCGCAAGACCTGCCATTCCGCTCACGTCCTCGGCTATGGTGATGGCCGAAGGCTTGAGTTTATGGATAAGGATATTGGCCAATCCAAGATAAGTGACAGCGTTCTCATCCACTCCCGAATTGAAATACAGATCATAGTTTCCGAAATCTGTTCCAAGACCGTGGTCCCAATATATCATAGACGTTACCCCGTCAAAGCGGAATCCGTCAAGATGATATTCCTCAAGCCAATATTTGCAGTTGCTCAAAAGGAAGTTCACGACTTCATCCTTACCATAATCGAAACATCTCGATCCCCACGCGGGATGGTATCCGGCACTTCCCTTATAAAAATAAAGGTCATCCTTCCCGTCGAAGCGGCTAAGCCCCTCCGCCTCATTGCTGACACTGTGCGAATGTACGATGTCCATCACGACGGCTATGCCTTCTCCGTGAGCCTCATCCACAAGACGTTTGAATTCTTCAGGCGTTCCGAAACGGCTGCTCAGTGCAAAGAAATTCGACACCTGATAGCCGAAACTGCCATAATACGGATGTTCCTGAAGGGCCATTATCTGTATGGTGTTATAACCCAATTTCTTGACGCGCGGAAGAACAATTCTTCTAAAGTCGTCGAATGAAGCCACCTTCTCTTCCTGTGAGCACATCCCTATATGGCACTCGTAAATGAACGGGGCGTCCTGACCGCGCGTGAACTCATTTTTCCACACGTACGGCTTTTCCGGATCCCAGACCTGCGCGCAGAAGGCCTTGGTCTCAGGGTCCTGGACGGCCCGCGTCACATAAGCGGGCAATCTTTCCGCACCGCCTCCGCTCCACTCTATCCACAACTTATACAACTCTCCGTGATGAAGACAGAAATCCGGAAGTCTCAATTCCCAGTTTCCATAGCCGACGGGAGTGAATGCATACGAGCGCACCCTTTTCCAGTTATTGCACTCTCCGATGAGATAAATCATATTCGCATTGGGAGCCCACTCGCGGAGGACCCACCCCTGCGAATCCTTATGAAGGCCATAATACAGATGGGAATTGGCATCGGAATGCTTCTCCCAGGCGTCAAGAATTCTGGCGTGTCTGCTCTCTATCGCATCCTTCCAGGGTTCGAGCCAGGGATCGGTCTCATATATCTTTTTCATAATCAAGACAATTGGTTATTATACCCTCAAAGGTAATAAAAAAAGGGCAAATCCTTTCGGATTCACCCTTAAAAATATCCGTGACGAATTATTGCTCATCCGGAGTGTCACCTCCCTGAGGACCATAATCCGGACCTCCCTGAGGGCCACCCTGATTATTGTCCGGGCCCTGAGGACCGGCCTGAGTTCCTGCACCCTGACCCGCCATAGAAGAATAAACCTCTCCCATAACTTTGTTGAGTTCTTCGGAATATCTGTCTATGTCTGCGACATTCTGATTCTTGACAGCCTCCTTGAGAGAATTCAGAGGGCTTTCAAGAGCGGACTTCTTGTCTGCAGGCACTTTGTCACCGTTATCCTTGAGGAATTTCTCAACCTGGAAGCAAAGAGCGTCGGCATTGTTGATCTTGTCAACCCTTTCCTTCTCAGCCTTATCGGCAGCTTCATTGGCCTTGGCCTCGTCCCTCATCCTCTGAATCTCTTCATCTGAAAGACCGGATGAAGCCTCGATACGTATCTTCTGCTCCTTGCCAGTAGCCTTGTCCTTAGCGGAAACAGAGAGAATACCGTTGGTATCTATATCGAATGACACTTCAATCTGAGGTATTCCACGAGGAGCCGGAGCGATTCCGTCAAGATGGAACACACCTATCTGCTTGTTATCCTTGGCCATAGGACGTTCTCCCTGAAGAACTCTGATCTCCACTGAAGGCTGATTGTCCGCAGCCGTAGAGAAAACCTGATCCTTGTGTACAGGAATGGTCGTGTTGGACTCGATGAGTTTGGTCATCACACCGCCGAGGGTCTCGATACCAAGTGAAAGAGGTGTCACATCAAGCAGGAGGACATCCTTCACATCACCAGCAAGCACACCGCCCTGGATGGCCGCACCGATAGCGACGACCTCGTCCGGATTCACGCTCTTGTTAGGCTCCTTGCCGAAGAATTCCTTGACAAGCTCCTGCACCTTAGGGATACGTGTAGAACCGCCCACAAGGATAACCTCATCTATCTGGGATGCAGAAAGTTTCGCATCTTCCAAAGCCTTGCGGCAAGGTTCGATGCTCCTGCGGAACAGATCGTCACAGAGCGCCTCGAATTTGGCACGTGAAAGAGTCTTGACCAAGTGCTTAGGCATACCGTCGACAGCCGTGATGTAAGGCAGGTTGATCTCTGCCGAGCTCTGGTTGGAAAGTTCTATCTTCGCCTTTTCGGCTGCCTCTTTCAAACGCTGAAGCGCCATAGGGTCCTTCTTGAGGTCGACTCCGCCGTTCTCTGATGCGAACTCGCTTGCCAGCCACTCTATGATGGCGTGATCGAAATCATCACCTCCGAGGTGCGTATCACCGTTAGTTGACTTTACTTCAAATACACCGTCGCCGAGTTCAAGAATAGAGATATCGAAAGTACCGCCGCCAAGGTCGTACACAGCCACCTTCATATTCTTGTTCTTCTTATCCAGACCATAAGCCAATGCAGCGGCGGTAGGCTCGTTGATGATACGTTTCACATCGAGGCCCGCTATCTTACCGGCTTCCTTGGTAGCCTGACGCTGAGAGTCTGAAAAATACGCAGGCACAGTAATGACTGCTTCAGTGACTTCCTGACGGAGATATTCTTCTGCCGTTTTCTTCATCTTCTGAAGAATGATGGCGGATATCTCCTGAGGAGAATATTGTTTGCCGTTAATCTGAACACGCGGAGTGTTGTTCTCACCGCGAACCACATCATAAGGAACTCTTTCGATCTCCTTGCCTACCCTGTCGTAAGTCTCACCCATAAATCTCTTGATGGAGAAGATGGTGTTCTTCGGATTCGTGACGGCCTGACGCTTGGCGGTATCACCCACCTTACGTTCACCGTTGTCCGTAAAAGCTACGATTGAAGGTGTAGTGCGATGACCTTCATTATTGATGATGACGGTAGGCTGGTTACCTTCCATCACAGCGACACAAGAGTTTGTCGTTCCTAAGTCGATTCCTATAATCTTTCCCATAATTGTATATATTTTTATTTTCTTCGTTTAATTCCGTGTACCCTTTCGGATACGACCGTCTCTTCTTCCAAGAATGTGCCACGCCCGAAATTGTGACATTTTGTCAAATCTCGAGAATACTTGTTATACTCAAAAAAAATACTTATATTCGCAACACTATATGTAAAATCGTAATAAAAAGCATAACAGACTTATGAAACTTACCAAAATCATCACCGTTGCAGGACTTGTAGTTCTCGTGGCACTCGGAACTTCTTGCCAGTCAAAAAAGGCTAAAGAAGCAGCAGAAAAAGCAGCTGCAGAGCAGGCAGCAGCAGCAAAAGCGGCAGCAGAAGCAGCAGCAAAAGCTAAAGCAGCACGTGTTTTCGAACTTTCCGACGCAGTTAAAGCCGTTGCAGGAGAGCTTGTAGCAGAAGATGCAGAGAGTTACAAACAGGCCGTAAAAGATGTCATAGCACAGACTCCTTATGGCTCACAGACATTTGCACTTCCTGTCGCAAGTGTCACCTATTCTAAAGAAAGATGCGACCTTAACGAAAGTACCAAGGCTCTTCTTCAGGAGTTCCTCAACGTATACAACTCTACGGACAAAACGGCTGTCATCCTTATCGAGCCTTATGCTGATGACACTAAAGACAAAGAATACAACAAGGCTATAGCCGTTGAAAGAGCAAATCTTGTCCGCAACTGGCTGTATGCATATCAGGTTCCTGCAAGAAACGTCAAGGTAGTCTGCCCTTGCAAGGCCAAGAAAATCGACTCAAGCAAGCTCAGAGTCAACGTTTCCATCGCAGAATAATCATCTTCGGATGGAATACAGATCATTATCTGAAACTGAAATCCGGGACCTCAAGTCCCGGATTCTTTTTGAGGACAACCACCTGCTTATCTTCAACAAGAAACCGGGAGAAATCGTACAGGGGGACAAGACAGGCGATGAATGTCTCGCGCAAACGCTCAAAGCCTACATCGCAGCAAGAGACAACAAGCCCGGAAAAGTCTTTATGGGCGTACCGCATCGTCTGGACCGCCCCGTAAGCGGGGTCTGCATATTTGCCAAGACATCCAAAGCGCTTGGCAGGCTCAATGAAATGTTCCGATCTTCCGATATGCATAAGACATATTGGGCCCTATGCTGCGGACGACCCGAAACCGAAAAGGGAGAACTGCAGGATTATCTCTGGCGTAACGAGAAGCAGAACAAGAGCTACATATGCGACGGGAACAGGCAGGATGCCAAATTGGCCCGTCTGAGATATCGTCTCATAGGCGAAAGCGACAGGTATTATCTTATAGAGGTGGAACTTCTGACAGGCCGGCATCATCAGATACGATGTCAACTCTCCGGAATGGGATGTACCATAAAGGGGGATCTGAAATATGGAGCACCGCGTTCCAACCAGGACGGAGGAATATGCCTTCACGCCAGAGAAATAAAGTTTGTCCATCCTGTCAAAAAAGAGGAACTTGACATCATAGCCCCTATTCTTTCTTCGTGGGGAAAAATCGCAGACGCTGCGGTTGGGAGAGTTCCGCAAGATACTCACTTGGGCACATAGATGTCACTGACTTGAACCACGTATTGAACGACGGTATGGAATTGAATCCGGACTGACGGGCTACTTCACTGAGCCGCATTCTGGGTTCTTTTTTTATAAGCTGAATCGCGTACTGTACCCTGTAATTGTTTATAAACGGTCTGAAATTAGTCTTCCCTATCCGGCTCAGACATTTGGACGTGGTCGTCTTCGGTGCACATATCATAGAAGAAAGATCCTGTATGGAGAAATCTCCGTCCAGATATGGCTGCTGCTCCTCCATCGCCTTTTCTATTTTCGAATAGAGTTTCTTCATTTTCTGCATATCATCCTTCAGGCAGGAAACCCCTCCCCTGCCAGCCGTTTTAGTTTTAGGTCTCCCTATGATTCTTCTCAAGAACAGCAGTCTCATTTTACTTAAAATTTAAGATCAAGCATAACAAATATACTTAAAAAAGCCCGCTCGGAAGCATCCGGACGGGCTTTTTAGAGACTTTGTGACGAAATGTATTTTAAACTATTTTTTTCGTCCTGTTTTTATTGACTCGAATCCTTTTCCATAAACCCCCGTTACAGACGACACAGACAGGAATGCGTCAGGATCTATTGACTTTATGTAACGTAAAAGTATGTTCAGGTCATACTTTCTTGCGAGCACCATCAAAACTTCCGTAGGTTCCTTGGTATACCAGCCCATTCCATTGAGGACGGTGACTCCGCGATGAAGATCCTTGGTTATGGCATCGGCAAGCTCGACGTGTTTCTTCGAAAGAATTACCAATTGGACACTCTGCTTCGAACCGGAGATTATCATATCCAGCACCGTACTGTTGACCGCGATGAGAATGAAGCCGTACACACAGGTAGTGATCTTCTCGTTGAACTGCATCACTCCTCCGTCCGTGGTCTGCATAGGGACGAACATAGAGGACAGGATGATGACCACGTCCATTGCCAGAATCATACGGCCCGGTGACACGTTGCGATATTTGTTCACGATAAGCGCAATGATGTCCGTGCCTCCGGTGCTTCCTCCCTGAGACATACACAAGCCTATTCCGCAACCGGCCATAAGTCCTCCCATTATGGAACTCATCAACTTTCCGTTCTCGACAGCCAGCATCTGACAGATATCGGCAGGAATGATAGATTGAAACAGGTTCAGACCCACCGACGCAATGATGATGGCATATATGGTCTTGAAGCCGAACTTGTTGCCGAGGATGAACATCGCTATTATCAGCAGAACGACATTGACCACGAAATAGGTGTAACCCATCTTAATGGCTCCGTGCGTAAAATATTGTACCACAGAGGCTAAACCGGACACTCCGCCACCCACCAACTGATTCGGAACGAGAAACACGCTCCATCCTATTATATAAAGGAGCATACCAAGAGTAATGATTGAATACTCTTTGAGAACCCTGAACACTGCTTTAGTCGACATCTTTCTTCATTATCTTTTTTCTATCAATTCCCGTTTTGATCTCCTCGAAGCCTTCACCATAGACATTGTTCGTAGGAGAAACGCTCATAAATGCACGCGGGTCCAACTTCTTTATCTCCCTCATAAGAGGATGCAGTTCATTACGCCCGATAAGAATCAGAAGAATATCCTTGTCCTGCTTGGTGTACCATCCCTGAGCCCTGAGCACGGTCACCCCCCGGTTCATATCATTTATGATGTGGTCGGCGATTTCCTTATATTTCTGCGAGAACACGAACAGCTGGCAGGAACTCTTCTTTCCGCCCACGATCACGTCCACAAGCAGAGAGAACGCTATAATCTCCTCTATGCCATAGATCATATCCGTGAACATACGGCCCGGCAGGAACAGAATCATCCCCACGATGATCAAGTCCATAATCATAAAGGCCGCGCTCAATGACACGGGCCAATATTTATTGATCATTATCGCTATGATGTCCGTACCTCCGGTACTTCCTCCGGTTCTTATGACTAGCCCTATTCCCAAAGCCTCCAGACAGCCGGCTATGACAGGGACCAGAACCTTGTCCTGTACGTAAAAGAACTCTCCCGGAGCGCAATGCAGGAACGGCAGATCAGCCACCAGCTCCATCATCAAGGTACTCACCAATATGCAATATATCGTCTTGAATCCGAAGCCGATGCCCATAGCAACCATAGCTATGAGGATCAAAACTATATTTATGACCACATAAGTGTATTGGGCCGGTATAAGGCCTCCGGTAGCGTATTGAATGACAGTAGAAAGACCCATCATACCTCCGGCGGATATGCCGCAAGGAATCATAAAGCCTTCCCACGCAAAAGCAAACACGAAGCACGCGAATGTAAGAACCGCGTACTCCTTCACTTTAGTTTCAACCTTTTTTACATCCATTATTTTACGACTATATTGATTATTCTGCCTGGTACGACGATCACTTTCACAATCTGTCCGCCTGCGACATACTTGGCAGTCTGCGGATTCTGACGAACCTCCGCCTCCACCTGAGCGGGAGAAAGGGACTTGGCAAGTTCCACGGTAAAACGCATCTTTCCGTTGAACTGTACAGGATAGGTGACGTTGTTTTCTATGGTATAAGCCTCCACATACTCAGGGAACTGTGCTTTGCAGACACTTTCCTTATGACCGAGCGCCTCCCAAAGTTCCTCTGCGATATGCGGAGCGAAAGGAGAAAGAAGAATTACAAGAGGAGTAAGAATCTCTCTCTTATGACATTCTCCAAGTTCCGAAAGTGCTATCATAAAAGCACTTATGGTAGTATTATACGAAAAGGCCTCTATATCGGTCTGCTCCTTTCCTATGAGTTTGTGAAGAGCTTTGAGTTCGGCCGGTGTAGCCTTTTCATCATTAACCAGGAATTTGTCCGCATCGTAGAACAGCCTCCAGAATTTCTTCAGGAAGCGGTTCACACCGTCTATTCCTTTCGTATCCCACGGCTTGCTCTGTTCTATAGGACCGAGGAACATCTCGTAAAGACGGAGAGTGTCAGCGCCATAAGAATCACAGACATCATCAGGATTCACGACATTGAACATACTCTTGCTCATTTTCTCTATGGCCCAGCCGCAGACATACTCACCATTCTCCAGAATGAACTCGGCATCGGCATATTCTTCACGCCAAGCCTTGAACGCACCTATATCCAGCTTGTCATTATGCACGATGTTCACATCCACGTGGATTTCTGTGGTCTCGTAACTGTCCTTCAGGCCAAACGAGACGAAGGTGTTGGTCCCGACGATCCTGTACACAAAATTCGACCGTCCCTGTATCATTCCCTGATTGATAAGCTTCTCGAAAGGCTCATCCTTGCATACATATCCCAGATCATAGAGGAATTTGTTCCAGAATCTCGAATAGATCAAGTGTCCGGTAGCGTGTTCCGTGCCTCCGACATAAAGGTCCACGGACTTCCAGTACTCGTCCACGTCTTTGGCCACAAGAGCGTTGTCATTGTGCGGATCCATATAACGCAGATAATATGCGGACGATCCCGCGAATCCGGGCATAGTGCTGGTCTCAAGCGGATATCCCTTATATGTCCAGTCCTTGGCCCTGGCGAGAGGCGGTTCCCCCGTAGCGGAAGGTTTGAAAGAATCTATCTGCGGAAGAGTTATAGGAAGGTCCTTCTCCTCCACTGGCGTGGCGATTCCATCCTTATAATATATAGGGAACGGCTCTCCCCAATACCTCTGACGCGAGAATATGGCATCACGCAGACGGTAATTCACCTTCCTGCGGCCAAGCCCCTTCTCTTCCACATAATCCTTGGCCAATTCTATGGCCTCCTCCACACTTTTACCGTTCAGGAAACCGCTGTTGCACATCACGCCGGACTTGGCGTCAAAAGAAGATTCGCTCACGTCGCACCCCTCGATAAGAGGAATTATCGGCAGGCCGAATTTCTTGGCGAAGGCATAGTCCCTGCTGTCGTGAGCAGGCACAGCCATTATGGCTCCTGTCCCGTAACCTGCAAGCACATACTCGCTTATCCAGATCGGAACCTTCTCTCCGGTAAGAGGATTGATTCCATAAGATCCTGAGAACACGCCGGTCACGCTCTTTGTCTGGGATATTCTCTCACGCTCCGTCTTCTTCTTGACTTCCTTGACATATTCTTCCACAGCAGTCTTCTGATCTGCGGAAGTAAGAGAAGCCACCAATTCACTTTCGGGGGCAAGCACCATAAAGGTGACTCCGAAAATGGTGTCCGCCCTGGTTGTGAAAATCGTAACCGGAAGTTCGCGTCCGTCACAGATGGTGTTGAACACGACCTCCGTGCCTTCGGATTTGCCTATCCAGTTGCGCTGCATCTCCTTCAGCGAATCCGTCCAATCCACCCTGTCCAAACCCTCGAGAAGTCTCTCGGCATAAGCGGAAACTCTCAGCTGCCACTGCTTCATCTTCTTCTGCTCCACCGGAAATCCGCCACGCACGCTAAGTCCGTCCTTGACTTCATCATTGGCAAGCACAGTCCCGAGGCCCTCGCACCAATTCACCGATGTTTCTCCTTGATATGCAATACGATAACGCATCAAGGCGGATTCCTTCTGTGCGTTTGAATATGACTTCCAATCCTGCGCCGTGATGCCGTCATACCCGGTTGTTTCGAACCTACGCACAAGCTCCTTTATAGGGCGCGCCTTTTTCAAATCCGGATCATACCAGCTGGAGAACATCTTAAGGAAGGCCCACTGCGTCCATTTGTAGAATTTCGGATCGCAGGTGCGCACTTCCCTGGACCAGTCATAAGAAAAACCTATGCGGTCCAACTGTTCGCGATATCTGGCGGCATTGACGTTCGTGGTAATCTCCGGATGCTGACCCGTCTGAATCGCATACTGCTCGGCAGGAAGACCGAAGGCGTCATATCCCATAGGATGAAGGACATTGAAGCCTTTCAACCTTTTATAACGGGAATAAATGTCACTCGCGATATATCCGAGCGGATGTCCTACGTGAAGTCCGGCTCCGGAAGGATACGGAAACATATCCAAAACATAATATTTAGGCTTCGACGTATCCTCGACCACCTTATAGGTCCCTTCAGCGGCCCATTTCTCCTGCCACTTCTTTTCTATTTTCTTAAAATCGTATTCCATATCCACGTTTTATTTTGCGATCAATACACAAGCGTCTGCCGGGCAGAATCCCTCCTGTTTCACAGTGGCATAGGCATCTATCGCCTGGGCCAATTCGTTGCACGGAAGCAGTCCGACAGAGACAAGTCCGTTGGAATATTCCAAAAGGACAGGATCATAACCCGCCTGTCTTGCATCCGACAGCATCTTATTGAGGGTAGGTTTCTTACGGTATGTACCCACCACCACATAATAAGTGTATTCCGGCGTCTGCTTCAGCGAACTGTTGGTATGAGTATATGCAAATGGCACATTCAGGCGTCCGTGCCTTTTGACCATCTGATATTCAGGCTCTTTCTCCACAGTCGCAAGCTCCTCGACAGCCGGCTCTTCCTGCGGCTGCTCCTCCTGCAGCGCCTGCTTGTCGGCGGCTTTCTGCTGAACTGACTTTATCTGCTCGGAAGTGGGTCTTCCGGCCAATGAACGCAGCGCATCACAGGATGAAACACTGAAAACCAAAGTACAAAGGATAAACGGCAAAAGAACTTTTCTCATACAAACACTTCGACTAACGTTAAAAACTTACAAAAATAATAAGAATCGCAGACAAAAAAAATGATAACTTTGCACTATGAAAAAGACTCTGAGCATAGAAGGACTCGACCCTGTCAGATTATATGGCGCAGGGGACATAATCCTTAAAGAATTCACTTCATATTATCCTAATCTAAAAGTAGTGGCCCGCGGAGACGAAATCATCCTGGACGGGAAAGAGAAAGACATAGAAGATTTCACGCAAAAGTTCGGTCTTCTCACACAGAAGATGCTGCGCAAAACCGCACTTTCCGTTTATGACGTTGAGGACCTGTTTTCAGAAGAAAGCAGCGCATTGGACTTTAAGGTCAACGCCGGAGCTCCCATAGTATACAACACCGAAGGCAAGCCGGTCACCGCACGCAATTCCCGCCAGGAAGAGATGGTCAAAGCTTACTTTGACAACGATCTCATCTTCGCCATCGGACCGGCAGGAACAGGAAAGACATACATTGCCATCGCTCTGGCCGTAAGAGCTCTGAAAAACCGGGAGATCAAACGTATCATCCTCACCCGTCCCGCAGTGGAGGCCGGAGAACGGCTGGGATTTCTTCCCGGTGACCTGAAAGATAAATTGGACCCGTATCTTCAGCCCTTATACGATGCTCTCGAAGATATGATTCCGTCCAGGAAGTTGCACGAATTTATGGAAGACGGAACCATACAGATAGCCCCGCTCGCCTATATGAGGGGACGTACGCTTGAGCGCGCCTGCGTCATACTGGACGAAGCCCAGAACACGAACATAGGACAACTCAAGATGTTTCTCACGCGAATGGGGGCGGGAGCCAAATTCATAGTCACCGGTGATGCCACCCAGGTGGACCTTCCGAACAAGGAGGACAGCGGGCTGCTGAAAGGCGTGAAACTGCTGGAAAACATAAAGGGCGTCAAGACCATCGCCTTTTCAAATGACGATATTGTCCGACACCCTCTGGTAAGTAAAATCGTTAAGGCCTTTGAAGGCCGGTAACATTATTCTACCGGCACTTCACCTTTTACGATAGCATTATATTTCTGGTATTTGGCCTCGTATGCAGAGTCTGTGCTGAAACGATAGCAAGCGTTTCTGAGATACTCAGCCACAGCCAATTTGATATTGGCATCCTTAGTAAGAGCATAAGCTGTTTCAAAAGGCTCGATACAGTTCTTGAGAGCAACCTCGAACTCCCCTACCAGGATATTGTACTTGGCGTCATCCAACTCATTGGTAGCCTTTTCCTGAATAGCGACAGCCTTATTGTAGTAAAGCTGACCTATCCCGATATATCCGAACTCATAGTCAGGATTGATCTCGGAGCATTTTGAATATGCGGCTATGGCAGCATCTTCACGTCCCAACTGGAGATTGATGTTCCCTTCCACATAATAAAGTGATGCATTGTTAGGCTCATTCTGTTTTGCAGCGTCCACAAGTTCGAACAGACGGTCCGTATTCTCACCTGAATTCATATAGAAATTGATGAGGCCTACGAGAACGCTCTGGCTCTGTGGGAACTGCTGGAAAGCCTGCTCAAGATAAGCGCGGCACTGGTCGTTGTTGCCTTCCTTGGATGCTATGTCAGCAAGCTTGGCATAAGCGTCGCCCTCGTCTCCATAATATCCCAATGCAAGACATTTCTCATAATAAACCTTGGCGTTGTCGAAATCTCCGAGAATGTATGAAGTCAAGGCGGAATTATACAGAGCGTTTGTGTCTATTACTGCATAAGGCTGCTGTTCAGATGCTTCCACAGCCTTGGTGAAATAATAGGAAGCCTTCTTCATATCTCCAAGAGTGTATGCCGTGTATGCCTCGTCCGTGAACTTGGTCGAAAGCATACGGAACGCCTCCTTCAGATCCTTGGTCTTTTTACCCTTCTCGTCCAAAGATGCGGCCTTCTCGTAAGAAGTGAGGGCTTTCTCAAGCACGTCAGGATAAATCGGCTTGGTAACCTCTATCATCTGAAGGATTTCATTGGAATTGTAATAATAGTTACGTGTCTCGAAAACAGCCTTGATGTACTGTGAACCTGAAAGTTCGACCCAAGTCTCACTTGAAGGCTTGTCATCTCCCAGCACGATAGCCAAGTCCGCGCGAGGTGCGCCGATCCAGGCATTTCCCATAGGAGCCGCATAAGCTTCCAGATAAGCCTTGCCAAGTTTGATCCAAGTATCAGGCTTTTCCGCCTGCTTCGGATTCTCGGTTTTTTCGATAGCCTTTTCTACAGCCTTTTCAGCCGCAACTACACTTTTCACTGACTGTTGCGCATTTGCCGCCGTGAAAGACGCCAAAAGAGCTAGAGTTAAAAAGATTCTTTTCATATTATTTCAGTTTTATTCGTTTACTGATTCTTCCGTTTCCTGTGTGCTTTCCACTTCTTCTTCCGCCTCGTGAGCAACCACCGACACGGCCGCAATGCTGTCTCCCTCACGGATATTGATAAGTCTTACACCCTGTGTGGCACGACCCTGAACATTGATGGTGGACAATGCCATTCTTATGGTAAGACCGCTCTTGGTGATGATCATAAGGTCGTTGTTGGCCGTTACCGCCTTGATGGCTACCAGACTGCCGGTCTTTTCGTTGATCTTCAACGTGGTAACACCCTTTGCCCCACGGGCCGTCTGCCTGTACTCATCCACTTCCGAGCGTTTTCCATAACCGTTCTCGCTCACTACCAGAACTGAATAATCGGCAGCGTCCGGAGCGCTATGATCCACGCTGATGGCTCCGACCACTTCATCTCCTTCTGCAATATTGATACCACGCACGCCCATAGAATTTCTTCCGAGTTCACGGGCTTCGTTCTCATTGAATCTTACGCAGCGTCCGTCACGTGCGGCTATCATTATCTGCGAATTGCCGTTTGTAAGAAGAGCGTCGAGCAAAGAATCCCCTTCCTTGAAGCCTATGGCGATGAGACCCTTGTTACGGCTTCTCCCATTCGCGAATTCCGTAAGACAGGTCCTCTTTATGATACCGTTCTTGGTAAACAGGACAACATAGTGGCTGTCAGTGTATTCCCTGCTTTCAATCTTAGCAGCGTTGAGATATGTCTTTATCTTGTCGTCCTGATCTATGGTAAGAAGATTCTGGACAGCGCGTCCCTTGGCCGTCCTGCTGCCTTCCGGAATCTCATAGACCTTGAGCCTGTAGCAAAGCCCCTTTTCGGTGAAGAAAAGCATAGTCGAATGCATATTGGCCACATATATGTGCTCTATGAAATCCTCGTCCCTTACGGAGCCGGCTTTCTTGCCCATACCGCCACGGGACTGCACCTTGAACTCGTTGAGAGAGGTTCTCTTTATATATCCGAGATGGGATATGGTGATTACCACGTCTTCATCCGCATAGAAATCCTCAGGGTTGAACTCGTCCTCGCTGAGAGTGATTTCAGAACGGCGTGCGTCGCCGAACTTCTCCTTAAGCTCCGTACACTCGTTCTTGACCACCTCAAGCTGAAGCTGCTCGCTTGCAAGAATCTTCTCACATTCGTCGATAAAGGCGACAAGACGTTGAGATTCCTCCACGAGCTTGTCTTTCTCGAGTCCTACGAGCTGACGGAGACGCATCTCCACTATGGCATTGGCCTGAAGCTCGGTGAAACCGTATCTGGACATAAGCTCGTTTTTCGCCTCATCTACACTCTTGGAATGGCGGATGATGGCGACCACCTCGTCTATGATGTCTATGGCCTTGAGCAAGCCCTCGACTATGTGTTCACGCGCCTTGGCTTTGTCAAGATCGAATTTGGTACGTCTGACCACCACCTCGTGACGGAAATCCACGAAGCATTTGATCATATCCTTGAGAGTAAGCGTACGCGGGCGGCCACCGACAAGAGCCACGTTGTTTATGGCGAAACTTGACTGGAGCGCGGTGTATTTGTAAAGTGTGTTCAGGACGACATTGGCATTCGCATCCTTCTTCACCAGGAACTCTATCCTGATACCGTCACGGTTGGTGAGCTCGCGTATCTCGGATATCCCCTCTATCTTCTTGTCGCGCACCATCTCGCCTATGCGGGATATCATCTCGGCCTTGTTGACCATATAAGGTATCTCCGTGACGACGATGACGCTTCTTCCGTTCTTCTCCTCTATGTCGGCCTTGGCCCTTATGACCACTCTTCCGCGACCGGTGGAATAGGCGTCTATTATGCCCTGACGGCCCATTATGATACCTCCCGTAGGGAAATCCGGCCCTTTTATATGCTCCATCAGAGCGTTCACGTCTATGTCCGGATTATCGATGTAGGCGCATATCGCATCGCACGTCTCCGACAGGTTGTGCGGAGCCATATTCGTGGCCATACCCACGGCTATACCTGACGAACCGTTCAGAAGCAGAAGCGGCGCTTTCGTAGGAAGGACCGTAGGCTCCCAGATGGTGTCGTCGAAGTTCAGCATAAAGTCGACCGTATTCTTGTCCAGGTCGCACAGCACGCTCTCCGACATCTTGGCCAATTTGGCCTCGGTGTACCTCATCGCGGCCACAGGGTCGCCGTCCATACTACCGAAGTTACCCTGTCCGTAAACCAGCGGATACCTCTGATTCCAGTTCTGCGCCAGACGCGCCATAGCGTCATATACCGAACTGTCGCCGTGAGGGTGGAACTTACCGAGCACCTCACCGACGATTCTGGCCGATTTCTTAGTCTGTCCGCCAAAGCTGAGGCCAAGTCCGTCCATTCCGAAGAGGACGCGGCGCTGAACAGGTTTCAGACCGTCCCTCGCATCCGGAAGGGCTCTGGACACTATCACCGACATCGAATAGTCGATGTAGGCGGACCGCATCTCGTGATCTATCTCCACAGGTTCTATTATCCCCTGCGGCTTTTCTTCAATTTCCAAATTATCTGTATTATTCATCGTTCAAATTATCTGCTGTTCGCTACTTGTCCATACCCGGCACAAGTGTACAAAAATAACAAAAAAACTCGTGGCAGACAAAAATAATATTGCTATTTTTGTCCTATGCAGACTCAGGTTTCACAAGAAGTCATAAGCATCCTTACATACGCCAGGGAAGAAGCCTGCAGAGCCGGAGACAGGGCCATAACCACAGACCATATCCTGCTCGGCATACTGCGTCATAAAGACAACCAGGCCTGCCGGACATTGGTTGAGCTTGGCATAGACCCTTCTCAGATGAAACTGTACCTTGAGAAAAGCATCTTCAAGCCGCAAAGCATTCCTTACGCCGAAAGCCTGGATATAGTTTTCTCGAGAAATGCCAGAAACACTCTCAATCTGAGCATCGTGGAAGCCAGCATAGCCCAATCGGAGAAGATTATCCCGGTCCATCTTCTACTTGCGATATGCGCAAGCGCAGGGAGCAAAAGCCTCGAATACCTCAAAGAGCGCGGCCTTGACCATAGCGTGATCAAATCGTTCCTGAAGGAAAACGGACTGCTGAAGGCCAGAATAATAAATAAGACCGAAGAGAAAAATTCCTCTCCGGTCAACATTCTGAGGATTATCTCCTCTCCTGAAAAAATAGCCAGCTAGAGTCAGAGCTCGTATTTTCTGAAAGCCAGACATCCGTTGTGGCCTCCGAATCCGAATGAATTGGATATGGCGAGCGTAAGATCCGCCTTCACCGCTTCATTAGGAGTGTAATTCAGATCCAATTCCGGATCCACCTCATCCAAATTGATGGTCGGAGGAACTATTCCGTCCCTGAGCGCAAGGATTGAGGCTATCGCCTCCGCAGCGCCGGTCGCTCCCAGCATATGTCCGTGCATAGACTTGGTAGATGAGATGTGCGCCTTGTACGCGTCCTCGCCAAGCGCTATTTTGCAGGCCAAAGTCTCGCAAAGGTCATTCAGATGCGTAGCCGTCCCGTGTGCATTTATATACAGATTGTCCTTGGACGAGTCATAATGCGCCTGACTGAGGGCATCGGAGATGCATCTTGCCTGAGTGACTCCGCTCTTGTTTGGAGCCGTGGCGTGATAAGCATCACAGGTGGAGCCATAACCCACTATCTCCGCATAAATCTTGGCGCCGCGCTTTCTGGCGTGTTCCTCTTCCTCAAGTACAAGCACTGCGGAACCTTCTGCCATCACGAATCCGTCCCTGCGGGCATTGAAAGGAAGAGATGCCTTCTTCGGGTCTTCTATGCGTGAAAGTGTCTTGGCATTCGCAAATGCGGCGATTCCTATAGGAATGACGGCCTTGTCAGTGCCTCCTGCCAGGATAGCGTCCGCATATCCGTCTTTTATGGCACGGTAAGCCTCCCCTATCGCGTGGGTGGATGTGGCGCAAGCCGTGACGACGTCCAGACAAGGGCCGTTGGCGTGAAACTTTATCGCCACCTGGCCTGCTGCCATATTCCCTATTATGCAAGGGACGAAATTAGGGGAGATCCATTGGCCCGTAGGGTCTTCCAAAATCTTGGAAACTTCCCGCTGGATGGTCTCGAAGCCTCCTATTCCGGAACCGATATAAACTCCAAGTCTGAACGGGTCTATATTCTCAGATGAAACCAAGCCACTGTCCTTGATTGCCTGATATGCCGAAGCCATAGCAAAAACAGTGAACTTGTCCTGCTTACGGATAAAAGGTTTATCCATTTCATAGTTTTCAGGAGTAAAGTCACGGACCTCACCGCCAATCTTCACGGC
Organism: Treponemataceae bacterium; assembly: GCA_963635625.1. Taxonomy (GTDB): domain Bacteria; phylum Bacteroidota; class Bacteroidia; order Bacteroidales; family UBA932; genus Cryptobacteroides. The sequence goes on from CAVHGF010000001.1 coordinate 43,923, forward strand.
GAACCCGTCAGTAGGGAAACTCTGTATATAATCTATACCGCAAACCCCGTTGACCAGATTACTCCAGAAAGTGTCCACGTCATTGCCTAAGCAAGAGAGGACACCAAGTCCTGTAACAACAACTTTTTTACTCATTTTGTTAATCTTTATCCGGGGGCAAAGATAGCATTTTTTTGTATCTTTGCCCGAGTATGAAACTGACGGACGGATTACCGAAATACATACTGAGTAAAAAGCAGCTGTCATTCAATGTGGTTCTTACCGCATTGTTCTCTTTGACATCTGCCATTATGCTTTCGGCAATCTCGTTTCACGGATGGTTCAACCTGACGGCCAGACACACTGTCTGGCTTGCCATAGCGTTTTGGATATCAGGCACGCTTCTGGTCAGTTTATCCAGACTTTGGCTTGGCAGTCTGAAGGACAGGCACGTCACCGTTCTCGGCTATCTGGGATGGTGCTTTGCCGAAATGCTGGCCATCACGCTGCTATATACGCTGCTGACTCTGATAGCCATAGACCGCGGATGGGAGACGAAACCAAGCGGACACTTATGCATCCATTCAGTCAATTGCTTGATTTTCTGCATATTCGGGCTAGGCATACCGAATGTAATCTCCGTTCTGTACTGCGCCGTTTCCGAAAGAGACAAGACCATAAGGCTGATGAATTTCAATACCGTGGTCTCCGACTCCGTCTTCACACCGCAGACCGACAAGAAGATATTGCTCTATGACAATTCCGGAACCCTCAAGCTCATAGTCAACCAGAGCAACCTGTTCTATATCGAATCGAACGACAACTATATAAAGGTATGGTATCAGGACACCTTCGACGAGCTCAAACAGTATATGCTCCGGTGCAGGCTGAAGACCATAGAAGAAAGCTTCGCTGACAGCGACCTTGTGCGTTGTCACAGACAATACATAGTGAACATAAACAAAATCGTGCAGATGACACGTCAGAAAGATGGCACCTTCAGCATAAATCTCGGCTTGAACACGGCGCCCATCCCCGTATCAAAAACATACGAAGACAAATTCATCGCCCGATTCAACTCAAGATAAAATATGTGGCAAAGAATACAGACTCTTTATTTTGCTCTGTGCGTCGGAATACTCCTCGCATTGACTTTCGGAACCGTAGGCACCATTTACACTTCAGACGCCCCGATAGAGGACGTGAAGTATTTGAGTAAACTTCCCTACGCCATTCTGATCATCCTCTCCCTGATTGCCAATACGGCAGCCCTTTTCAGCTGGTCGAAACGCAGCCTGCAGATAAGGCTCGCCGGTGCAAGCGCAACCCTGCTGCTCGCCCTCCAGATCTGGCTCATCGTGGATTATTTCACTATGGGAGAAGGATTTGTGTTCAAATGGACCTGCATACTTCCCGCATTCGCCTTCGTCTTCGACCTGCTGGCGATAAAAGGAGTATATGCGGACGAACTGCTGGTGCAAAGCGCGTCAAGACTCAGGGCAAGCAAAAGAAAAAATAAATAACACTAATTATGAGAATAGCAGAATCTGAACTTATCATCAACTCGGACGGATCCATTTTTCATCTGCACATCCGTCCAGAGCAATTGGCAAAGAATGTCATCCTGGTGGGAGACCCCGGCAGGGTTGCAATGTTCAAGCCATATTTCGAGACTCTTGAATGCGAAGGCGCTTCACGCGAATTCGTATGGGCCACAGGAACATATCACGGAAGCCGTATCACTGCACTGTCCACCGGTATAGGGACGGACAACATAGACATAGTGATGACAGAACTTGACGCCCTGGCCAATATCGACTTCTCCACAAGAGAGGTAAAGAAAGAACATACCACGCTGAACATCGTAAGATTGGGTACTTGCGGAGCTCTCCAGCCGGAGATTCCCCTGGGATCATTCGTGCTTTCACATATCTCAATAGGCTTCGACGGTCTTATGAACTGGTATGCCGGACGTGAAGAAATCACGGATACGGCTATGGAAGAAGCCTTTATGAAGCATATGAATTGGCCGAAAGAGCTGCCTACCCCTTATTTTGTAAAAGCATCCGAGAAACTCATAGAACTCTTCGAGGACTCGACGGTCAGAGGAATGACCATCTCTTCACCCGGATTCTACGGCCCACAGGGACGTGTGGTACGTCAGCAGCTCGCTATGCCGAATATGCTTGAAGACATAGAGTCATTCAGATACGAAGACCGCAAGATCACCAACTTCGAGATGGAAGGTTCAGCCATCGCCGGCATAGCACGTCACCTCGGCCACGAAGCCACCACAGTATGCTGCGTGATCGCGCACCGCTACCTCAAGGACGCCAATACAGACTACAAGCCACGCGTAGCGCAGCTTGTAAAATTGGTATTGGATAAAGTTTCTTCCCTTTAGATAATTATTCGCCGGCTTCTTTCAGACGTTCGGCGTTCTCCGCTATCTGGAGCTGATCGATAACCTCCTGGATGTCTCCGTTCATAAACACCGGGAGGTTATACATACTCCAGTTGATACGATGGTCGGTGACACGCCCCTGAGGATAGTTATATGTTCGAATCTTAGCGGAACGGTCTCCTGTCGAGACCATAGTCTTTCTCTTGGATGCTATCTCATCGAGGTACTTCTGATGCTCCAGATTATAGAGTCTGGTACGCAATTCCTCGAAAGCCCTGTCCTTGTTCTTGAGCTGTGAACGTTCCTCCTGACACTGAACTACCAGTCCCGAAGGGATATGGGTAAGACGGACGGCGGAATAAGTAGTGTTGACACCCTGTCCGCCAGGACCTGAAGAGCAGAAAAGATCCAGACGTATGTCGTCCCATTTCAGGTCGACATCGAACTCTCCGGCTTCAGGGAAAACGGCGACTGATGCGGCGGAAGTCTGTATGCGGCCCTGGGTTTCGGTCTGAGGTACTCTCTGGACGCGGTGCACACCGGATTCATATTTCATAGTGCCATACACTCCGTCAGTAGACGAGGACAGCTTGAAGACTATCTGCTTGAACCCGCCGGAAGTACCAGGTGTCTGGTCCGTGACTTCCAGTTTCCATCCCTTATTCTCGGCAAAATGCTGATACATACGGAAAAGGTCTCCTGCAAATATGGCAGCCTCATCTCCACCGGCTCCACCTCGAATCTCGACAATGGCGTTCTTGGAATCATCAGGGTCGGCCGGAATCAGAAGAAGTTTGATCTGTTCCTCCATCTGAGGCACCTTGGGCTCCAGTTCCGAGATTTCCTCACGTGCCATCTCACGGAGGTCGTCATCTTTCTCATTAACAAGTATATCCTTGGCAGATGCCAGGTTATCAAGCGTCTTCTTATACTCAAGTCCGGCTTTGATGATAGGCTCCAACTGTTTGTAGTCCTTATTAAGCTGAACGAATTTCTTCATATCCGACATCACTTCAGGGCTGGACAACTGGTCCTGCAGGCTCTGAAACTTATCCTGAAGCGATAGAACTCTCTCTAAAAGTGTATTTTGTGCCATAAGGCTGCAAATATAGCAAAAATTATATATCTTCGTGCCTCATTTATCAAGCACCATGCACACCAGACAGGAAAAATTGGAAGCGTTCGGGGATTTGCTGGACGTAATGGACGCACTCAGGGAGAAATGTCCCTGGAATGCGGAACAGACTATGGAAAGCATACGTCCGATGACCGAAGAAGAAGTATATGAGCTCAGCGACGCCATCTTGAGAGGCGAGTCTCAGGAAATATCGAAAGAACTCGGAGATCTTCTGTACCATATAGTATTCTATGCCAAGATAGCCGAGGAAAAAGGCGAGTTTGACATAGCCGACAGCCTGCACAAGATATGTCATAAAATGCGTTTCCGCCACCCTCACGTCTTCGGAGAATTGGCCGGAAAGAATCTGTCTGCAAAAGAGATCGCCGATACCTGGGAACTTGTTAAAGCCAAGGAGAAAGACGGCAACAAGACCATCCTCAGCGGCATACCGCAGACTATGCCAGCTCTTCTCAAGGCTCTCTCGATGCAGGAGAAAGCACGCGGGTGCGGATTCGACTGGGAAGAACCGGAACAAGTTCTCGACAAAGTGGAAGAAGAATTGAACGAGGTCAAGGAAGCCGTCGGGGAGAATTCTGCAAAACACACGGAAGAGGAATTCGGAGACCTGTTATTTTCAGTAATCAACGCCGCAAGACTCTATGGAGTAGATCCAGAGAAAGCCCTCAACGCCTGCTGTGACAAATTCCGCAGAAGATTCACTTATCTCGAAGAAAACACCATAAGAAAAGGGCTGGACCTCAAAGAAATGTCCCTTGCTGAAATGGACAGAATCTGGGACGAAGCTAAATCCAAAGGTCTGTAGAGCGGACTATTTGAAAAAGGTGAAGTGCACCTTACCGTAACTCCTCTGCTTGAAAAAGCGGGGATGTGCGCTGAAATCGTGACCGGGACCGTGTTCCAGAATGAAATAGCAGTCGGGGTGAAGAATATCCTTTTCAAAAACCCTGTCAGGAATGGATTCAAGTCCTTCGATAGCATAAGGAGGGTCGGCGAAAACGATATCGAACTTTTCGTGACAGACATCCAGAAAATCAAACACGTTGTCTCTTACCATAGTGACATTATCCAGACCGAGACGGGAAGCTTCAGTCTTTATGAAAGAAGCATTCTCCCTGGACATCTCCACACAATACACTCTGCCTACCCCGCGGGAGCCGAATTCGAATGAGACGGCTCCGGTTCCGCCGAAAAGATCGAGGACATTGAGGTCGTCGAATTCATATTCGTTATCCAGGATATTGAACAAGGCCTCCCTGGCAAAATCCGTGGTAGGACGCGCCTTATATCCTGCGGGAGGAAGAATGGTTTTCCCTTTAAGCTTTCCCCCTATTATCCTCATAACGATTTGACCTCCATAAAGTAATGATAAAGCATTACTTGTCTTTCAGAAGAAAGCGGACTCCGGAAATAAATGGTGGAAACTTCCGGATTAAGCTGGAGAGATTTAAGGGCGAGTATCACAAAATACATCACGCCCACGAAATCCGATGTATGATAGGTATTGGCCAGAAGAAGGGATTTCCCTTGAGCGATACAAAGACTGAGGACACTCCCGTCCCAGTGACAAAGTATCTTGTTATATTCCTTTATCGACAACAAGTCGCCGAGACAGGCCAATAGTGCCGGCTTTTCTTCTCCGGCATATATGAAATATGAGTCAAAAGCGCTCAGATGTACTGAGTGAACCGCTTCGTCCTCTGATATATCAACGACTTGTGCGAGATATTCTCTCGCACAAGCCTTATCATAAAATGGTGTCGGGACAATAGTCACGTTCCTACTCCCAGTTTCCTGCGTTATTGTTAGGAGATGTGACGCTACCTACCTGAAGACCCTCGTAACGGTTTGAATTGCGGCACTCGGAATCAAGATTGATACGAAGCTGATTATCAAGACCGTGGAGAAGGTATCTGTAAGGCATACGGGCTTCGAAAAGAGGCACTTTCACACCTGACACCGTCTTGACGACGGCTTCCATCTCCGTAGCGACTCCTCCGGAATATGGAATGGTGCGAAGAGAATCCACGTTGAATGAAGGACGGGCCTTGAAGAGGGTGTCTCTTACCGGAATCTTCTGATCAACGGTGAACACCAGTTTCTTGTCACCTTTCTGATATCTTTCGTAATAGAACTTGTTCAACTGCTCGCCTCTGAGCCAAGGAACTGTCTTGCGGACCTCTTTAGTATGGGCTACGGAAAGAGAGTCATCCCTGGATCCCATCTGCATCTTTACCACGATGTTGCCTGTAAGATAGAAGGTGGCAAGAGAATCGAAGTTGTCCGTGTATTTGCCATTGACGCTCTTGTATGCCTCCTGGAGCGTACGGATATCCTTCAAGCGCTGAATACCCACCTGCTCGCGTACAGATTTAGCCTTATTGAATTTAACAGGCTGCGAGATACTGTCCACAAGCGCATACACGAGAACTATCGAGCATACCGGGAGAATGAACCAGGTGACGAGTCTGTTCAGCACCTTGTTCTGCATAAACTTAAGCCAAGTGTCCTTTGTAATCATTTTTTTATCTTTTTATTTTTGTTTCAACTAAGCCGAGCAAAGTTAGCAAAATCATTTATTAAATGCAATATTCTTATTAAATTTGCGCCTATGTTAGAAAGTCAGGAACTCACCGTTACAGCCTCTCTGATAGAGCGTGCGGACAATATCGTGATAGTGACGCACGAGCACCCCGACGGGGATGCCGCCGGCAGCAGCAGCGCATTGGCAGAGTACCTGAGGACAAAGGGGAAAAGCAATATTTCCATCGTCAGGGAGCCTCTGCCCCACACCTTGCTTTTCATAGATTCATCAGAGACATTTTATGGGGAAGATGCCGTTTCTCTGATAGAAAAGGCCGACCTGATTCTATGCACCGATTTCTGCGAACCGGTCAGGTGCGGTTACCCGGCAGAGGCGCTGGAACGTTCCGGTGCCAAAAAGATTCTTTTCGACCACCATATGGGGCCGCAAAGAGAAAAATTCGACGTAATCTTCAGCAGAACAGACACTTCGTCGGCCTGCGAGATAGTATACTATGTCTTGAAAGAACTATGTGCGGATGATGATGAACGCCGGGAACTTATGGGCGGCCGATGCGGATTCTGCCTTATGGCGGGAATGACCACGGACACGAACAACTTCTCGTGTGCAACCTTCGCCTCCACGCTTCAGATGGCGGGAGAGCTGCTTTCTTACGGAATAGACAGAAACAGGATCGTATCCGAAATATACAACCGCTACAGGGAGAACAGGGTACGCGCTTTCGCATACATACTTTCGAACCAGTTTTTCATTCGCGAAGACGGTATCGCCGTCATAAAAGTGAGCAACGATATTTGGCATAGATTTGGCTTAATGGAGGGCGAGCTTGAGAACCTGGTGAACATCCCTCTGAGCATAGATAAAGTGAAAGTGTCGATTTATCTCAGAGAAGACCCTGCCGCCATACGCGTGTCCATACGCTCCAAGGAAGGCTGGTCTGCGCGCAATATCGCGAGGGCTTATTTCCACGGAGGCGGTCACGAATTGGCATCGGGAGGCAAGTTGGTTTTAGGTGAAGATATCGGCGGATTCGAAGAGCTGGACAATTATTTAGAAAAGATCGAATTATGAAAAATACCTTTATATGGCTTACAGCAAGCGTTTTGCTTGTGGCATCGTGCGCAAAGGAAGGGTCAAGCGACACCGGGGGATTGGCACTGAAAGAATTCAACGCGTGGATTTCCGTAAACAAGGAAAGTTCGTGGAAGGAAACGGAATTGGGATCGTGGATCATCAGCCTGGATCCGGGCGACGTTTCCTCTCAAAGCGTCAGCTCTGTCGACGACAATCCATACCTCAGACTTGAATACACGGTCACCTCTCTTGACGGCACGGTGAGCGAGACCACGTCGGAGGCCGTTTCCAAAAGAATAGGCGAATATGACAAGCGTACATACTACGGGCCGAAATTCTCCTACAGAGGCCAGAACAGCTCATACGCCGGGATAGAGGAACTGCTCGCGCAGATGGGTGTAGGCGGGAGATGCAAAGTGATAGTGCCTGGATGGCTTCTTACCACCAGCCGCTACTCCACGAAAGAAGAATACATCGCCAATATGAGTTCTTCCACCTCCGCACTGATATACGATTTCTCCATCGCAGAGAGCGTCAAAGACGTTACGGAATGGGAGATGGACCTGCTGAAAAAAGCTATGGGAGCGGATTGGGACAAAGCGGATTCGCTGACAACCGGCGTATACTATGTCCAGGACGTGGCTTCCGACAAACCGGACACCACTTTCAGTTCCAGCGCAAAGGTCTATATCAACTACATCTGCAGAAGAATCGACGGAACGGGCATAGACACGAACATCGCCGATTCCGCTAAAGTTTTCGGCGGCAGCGCGACCGGAGATCCGGTCCTCATCAACTGGGGGGAGAGCGCCACCGACCTTACGATGACATCCAGCAAAAGCAGCGTAGTGAACGGATTCGCCTACGGAATATTCCAGATGAAGCCGCACGAGAAAGGCAGGGTCTATATGACATCGGCCAATGCCTACTCGTCAAGCGGTTCAGGGACAGCCATCCCGGCCTATTGTCCAATCTATTTTGAAATCGAGTTAGTAGATAAAGAATAAATAATGAACAACACAGCACCTACCGAACTGGGCACGGAAAAAGTCGGAACCTTACTTAAACAATATGCAACGCCGGGAATTGTCGCGATGACAGCTTCCTCGTTGTATAATATGGTGGACAGCATCTATATCGGCAACATCCCCGAAGTAGGGACATTGGCGATGTCAGGTCTGGCGGTGACATTCCCTCTTATGAACCTGAGCGCCGCAATCGGAACACTCGTAGGTGTCGGGGCGGCCACTATGACGTCTATGATGCTCGGGCAGAAAAACTACGCCGTAGCGAACAAGATCCTGTCCAACGTAATGACTCTGAACACTTTGTTCGGTCTCGCATTCAGCGTAGTGGTACTTGCATTCCTGGACCCTATACTTTACTTCTTCGGAGCGTCGGATGCCACCATCCCCTATGCCAGAGACTATATGACCTATATTCTTTTCGGTAACGTGGTCACCCATATGTATATGGGTCTGAACAACCTTATCAGAGCATCAGGGAATCCGAATACGGCTATGGCACTCACCCTTTTCACCGTGATTTCCAATGCGATAATGGACCCCATATTCATATTCGTATTCAAAATGGGAATAAAAGGTGCTGCCATCGCCACCATCCTGTGCCAGATATTCGCGCTGATATACGCCATATATTACTTCTGCGACAAGAAAAAAATCATCCATTACGGCCGACACGCCTTCGGCTGGGACGGTAAAATCGCAAAGGCGTCGCTCAGCATAGGTATGGGGCCATTCCTTATGAACTGTGCGAGCTGCATAGTCACGCTCTTCATCAATCAACAGCTGAAGGCTCACGGAGGAGACATAGCGATAGCGGCATACGGAATAGCCAACAGAATAACATTCTTCTTCCTTATGATATGTATGGGATTCAACCAGGGAATGCAGCCTATCGCCAGCTACAACTGGGGCGCCAAACAATACTCGCGCGTGAGACAGGTATTCTGGCTTACTACGGGATGCGTTACGGTAATGACCGTCCTATGCTTCATATTCAGCGTTTTGTGCCCGGGTTTGCTGGTAAGCATATTCACCAATGACGCCGCCCTGGAAGAACACGCCATCCACGGATTGAAGATTATGAATCTCTGCGTAGGAATCATCAGCATAAACCTGGTAGCAGCCAATTTCTACCAGAACATAGGAATGGTGAAAAAGAGCATTCTGCTTTCACTCAGCAGACAATTGCTCATTCTGGTACCACTTCTCTATATTTTACCTACCTTTATGGGTGAAGACGGAGTATGGTACTCATTCCCCATTTCAGATGTGGCTTCCTGTCTGATGGCCGGGATATGCATCGCCATAACATCCCGCAAACTGAAGAATCTTAAAGACGGAGAAGGACTTGTCGCCTTCGAAGGAGAAGTATAAATATGGAAAAGAAACACATAATCATTAACATTGGACGCCAATTCGGAAGCGGGGGCAAAGCCACGGCGGACGAATTAGGCAAACGTCTGGGAATCAACGTCTACGACGGAGAACTTCTGACGGAGGCCGCAAAAAAGAGCGGCATACGCAAGGAACTCTTCAAGACAAGCGACGAAAAGCACAGATTCTGGGCTTTCGGGACAGGGCTTGGAGATAACGAACTATTTAAGATTCAGAGCGATACCATACGCGACATAGCACAGAAAGGTGACGCCATCTTCGTGGGAAGAGCGTCAGACTATGTGCTCCGCGATATGGATTGCATAGACGTGTTCATCAGCGCACCTTTCGAAGTGCGTGTCAAAAAGATGATGGAGGAAAAGGACCTTACGGAAAGGGAAGCCGAACTTCTGATCCAAAGGAAAGACAAGGAAAGAGCGGATTACTATAACTTCTTCACTTTCACGGAGTGGGGTGTAGCATCCAATTATGACCTATGTATAGATTCGGCCATCCTCGGAATTCCGGGGACAGCCGATTTCATAATAGAATACGCCAGGCGCAGAGGCCTGTTGTAATCTTATTTTGCGCACATAACGGCAGCAGCGATCGAGTTGAGTTTAGTCTCGGCGCTGTCCGCACGTGAAACCAGAAGACAAGGAGCGATTGTGCCTACAAGCATCCCTCCTTGTTTTACGTCTTTACAGAGTTTCGAATTCGTCTTCCAGAACACATTGGCAGACTCGATGTTAGGGAAGAGAAGGCAATCAGCGTCGCCAGCCACTTCGCTCTTGAGCCCCTTGATGTCTGCGGACTCCTTGTCTATGGCCACATCAAGTGCAAGAGGGCCGTCGCCAAGGCACACGCCCAACTGTCCGCGATTGGCCATAGATGAAAGCATAGCGCCTTCGATGCAGGCAGGCATAGAGTCAAGCATCTGTTCTGATGCGGCGATGAAAGCTATCTTAGGCTTGGCTATTCCGAAAGACTTGGCCGTAGAAAGAAGGAATCCGGCTTCCTTGACCTTCTGACGGAATTCAGGAGCGGGGATGACGGCCATATCACTGATAAACATAAGTTTGTGATAGTTAGGGTTATCTATGATGCCCACGTGGCTCAAAAGACCCTTTGCAGGAAGAAGTCCGACCTCCTTGTTGAGAATGGCGCGAAGGAACTTGTCCGTAGAGCACAGACCCTTCATAAGGACATCGCCCATCTTGTCGTGGACAAGTGCCACGGCTGCGCTTACCGCCTTAAGTTCGACAGGTTCGTCCACAATGGTGAATTTTGTGACTTCGAATCCGTTCGCATTGCAGACGGCCTCGATCTTCGACTTGTCTCCCACCAATGTGGCCTGAACAAAACCCATCTCCACGGCCCTGTAAGCCGCCTCGATACTATGCTCGTCCACGCCCCACGCTACGACGAGTTTCTTACAAATGCCCTTCTCCTTCAATTCGGTGAAGAGCTCGGAAAAATTGCTTATCATCTTATTGTAAATCTTTTGTTAGTCTCATTGTATCTCTTGCTATCATAAGCTCCTCATCTGTAGGAACAAGAGCCACTTTCACGGTAGAATCCGCGCAAGATATGATGGCAGCTTCGTGCGCAGCGTCGTTTACGGCCTTGTCTATCTTTATGCCCATATAAGAGAAGTTCTTGCAGACCTCCTCCCTGAGCCAGGCGTTGTTCTCTGCGATACCGGCGGTGAACACGATGAGGTCCACCCCGTTAAGTTCGGCGATATATGCGGCCACGAGCTTGGTGATGTCCAGCACCACCTTGTCCAGCACGAGCTGTGCACGTTCATCTCCCTGCTCGGCATAACCCATAACGTCCCTCATATCCGAACTCTTGCCCGACAGGCCGAGGAATCCGGATTTTTTGTTCATTATATCAGTCATCTGGTCAGGAGTAAGGCCCTCCTTTTTCATTATATACGGAACGATATTGGCGTCTATCAGGCCACAGCGTGTCCCCATAATCATACCTTCGAGCGGAGTGAATCCCATAGAGGTGTCGACACACTTGCCGTCCTTGATGGCTGTGACGGAGCTTCCGTTACCGATATGGCAGGTGATTATGCGGCTGTCATTGATATCCAGCCCGGCCAATTTCGCACCTTCCCTGCTGACATACTGATGCGATGTCCCGTGTGCGCCGTAACGGCGGACTTTATATTTCTGATAATACTCGTAAGGAAGAGCATACATATAGTTCTTCGGAGCCATACTCTGATGGAACGCAGTATCGAAAACGACTACCTGAGGCACGCTTGGCAGAACCTTCTGCACGGCCCTGATTCCAAGTATATGTGCAGGATTGTGGAGAGGCGCGAAATCACAGCATATCTTGATTTTCTCCATCACATCCTCGTCCACGACTACGGAACCGTCGAAATAATCCGCACCCTGCACGATTCTGTGTCCTACCGCGTCTATCTCGTCGAAACTCTTTATCACTCCGCTCTGAGGGTCCGTCAGCATTGACAGAACCACCTGCATACCTATCGTGTGATCAGGGACGCTGAGAGTCTTCACCACAGGAGTACCGCCTGTCGGCTTATGTGTGATTTTACTGTCAGGAAGGGTGATTTTTTCCAAAAGGCCCTTGGCCAGAAGAGAATAATCCTCCTCGCTGCGCATATCAAGAAGCTGGTACTTGATAGACGAACTTCCGCAATTTATAACAAGAATCTTCATATGATGTCAATAATTATTCGAAATTAATTTCCCGGCCGCAAATTTAACAAAAAAAGGCGTACCTTAGCACCAACTGAACTGCTATGAAAAGCAATTTGCTTCTTTTTGCTTCACTCCCCTTCCTGTGCGGAGTGATTACAGGCACATATGCCAATTTTCCTTCGGCCCACCTGTGGGGGCAAGGATGTGCGTGCATCATAGGCATAGCTTCACTGATGTCACTTTTCTGTTCGAAAAGACAGGTGTCACGGGTCATCCCGGCATCCATTTTTTTCTTATGCGGAGTATTATGCGTTGTCAACAGGAAACTCGGCTGCGAAATACATCTGCTTGAGGGCCCGCGAAACGATATGCTGGGGCTTCTGAAGTCAGCCGTGACCGGCACACCATTTAAAAAAGAAACGACGACAAGCCTTCTGCAGGCCTTGTTATGTGGAGACAAATCTCTGCTGACAAAAGAGATACGGACTGATTTCAGCAAAAGCGGAGCAGCGCATATCCTCGCCCTGTCCGGACTGCATCTTGCAATCTTGTCCGGGATGCTGAAAAAAAGTCTGTTCTTTCTGGGACACGGTCCGGCGGCGAAAAAGATAAGAAATACGATAGTTGTCTTCGCCAGCGGAGGGTATACGCTCTGTTGCGGAGCGGGCGCATCACTTGTCAGGGCATTCATCTTCATCTGCCTGCATTGTATGAACGAAGTGCTGCCCGAAAGAAAGACACCTCTTGGCAATCAGCTGCTTCTGGCGGCGATGATACAGCTATGCATACACCCCGAAGCAGTGGAAAGTCTCTCCTTCCAGCTGTCATACCTTTCTTGTGTGGGTATAATCTTTCTCTTCCCGAGGCTTGACAAATGGCTGCCGACGGAAAAAGGATTGGCCAGAAAAATCTGGTCTTCATTGGCTTTGTCACTCAGCTGCCAATTATTCACCTCTCCTCTTGTTTACATCAGGTTCGGAACCCTGCCCAAATATTTTCTTCTTGCCAACCTTTTCGCACTTCCTGTATGCGAAGCGCTGATGAACGTGAGTGTGGTCGCCGTAATACTGAATACCCTCGGAGTAAATCCGGGGGTACTTATAAGTCTGAGTGATATTCTTTCTGAAATGATGCTCGGCATCCTTCACATCATAGCCGGGCTCACTTGACGCATCTTATCTGCGCAGCGAAATCCGTTTCGCTCGGATTCACCCAATCCAGAACTTTAGGCGTGGCCACATAGATGTATTTGCATATAGGTTTCCCTTCATCGCTTGCCCAATAAAAGGCATAATCGTTGAAACCCGTGAAATCATATTCGTCATCCACTATCGTGGCATAACCGAAAGGCATAAGGAACATCCGGTGCTTATTGGTGACCTTGACATCGGGCCAGAACTCCCACAGACGCTCTCCGTTATAATAAGCGTCACACATCAAATCTCCGGCCGACTCGCCAAGCGCATTCCACTCTTCGGACGTAGGGAGCCTCCACCCTGACGGACAGGCGGACTGGGCATCTTCCCAATTGTAAAAACCGCCGAAAATATCGTCCGTGGCTTTTTCTTCATAATATGAACGGCCGGCAAGATACTTCCCGTCAGAATCTTTCTCATAATAGGCAAGATTCTCGGCCATCCAGAATTTTCCGTCTATATTGACCTGCCTGTACGATTTTCCGTCGCGGGTGTCTATAAATGAAGAAAGGGACGACCTGTCACAGCCGGTAAGAGACTTGTCGCTCACGACCGTAGCGGTGAGAGTCACCGTCTTGGAATAATATCCCGTCGCCTCCGCTGTCGCCGTGATGGTATATTCTCCGACCATATCCGGAATGGTCACGCTGTATGAAGACACTGTATCTCTCTGGTTGTCAACTGAATTCTTATAAACATAATACAGAATCACATCTTCTTTAGTCTCTGTATCAGGGATGGACACTCCCTTGGATTCAAAAGAATAGACATCCCCCGGATTGACATACAAAGGCAACTCGCCGACTGTAAGAGTACCGGAAAGTGAAGAATATGTTGAACTGCTGCTACTGTCTTTCTTACAAGAATACGACAAGAGGCCGCCCAGGGCCAATGCTACAACAACCGCTTTTCTAAATTTCATAGTGACGAAAAGTATAAATCGTACAAAGATGCATATTTTGGCGCAAAAATCACGTATTTTTGTACAAATACTTTGCCGAGATGAAAAAAAATCAGATTTACACCTGCATAGTTTTGCTTTGTGCATTGGCGACAAGCTGTACGGACAACAATTATTACCGCCTGTCAGGTTATGCCCAGGGCGGTGTCTATAATGTAAAATATAAAGGTGCTGACGAAAAGCCCGGCGTACTGCAAGTTCAAGTGGACAGCCTGCTGAAAGAAATCGACTTCACGCTTTCAGGATACAATCAGAATTCGCTCCTGAGCCATTTCAATGCCGGAGATACCATCACTCTCACACCTATGTTCGCCAGAATGTACGAATTGTCCTTCGACACGTGGAAAGAATCGCAGGGCGCCTTCGATCCGGCCTATGCTCCGCTCTACAACATCTGGGGATTCGGATTCAAATCCAGCCGATTCCCGGAAGAAGACGAGATAAAGGCCTGCCTTGACACGTATGGTATGGACAAACTGAAAGACCCGTCGCAAATCAACGCCCTTGTCGGGAAACGCATTACGGGACAAGACTTTCTCAAAGACAAAGGATCTACCCTGCCACAGTTGAATTTCAACGCGATAGCCCAAGGCTTCAGCTGCGATCTCATAGCGGAACTTCTCGAATCACACCACACGACGGACTACCTGATAGACATAGGTGAAATTTTCTGCAAAGGGAACGGGCCAAGCGGCAAAGGATGGACCATAGGCATAGACAATCCTGCAGACGGGAACAATACACCGGGAGCGGACATCAGGCAAACGTGGAATTCGGCCGGGGAAACCGTAGGCGTGGTAACATCAGGAAACTACCGTAAATTCTACATAAAGGACGGGAAGAAGTATTCTCACACGATAGATCCGAAAACCGGGCGTCCGGTATCTCATAATCTATTGAGCGCCACCGTAATAGCCAGTACCGCCAGCACCGCGGACGCACTTGCCACTTTCTTTATGGTGATAGGGGACGGGAAGGCCAGGGAATATCTGTCTTCACATCCTGAAATCAAAGCCTGCCTCATAACGGAGGAAGGAGTGTGGACCAACTGGTAGAAGTCAGATTTCCACCACCTTGTCAGCGAGATCAGCTACGACCATTCTATGCGTTATACAGATTATGGTCTTGCTCTTGTAATACCTCTCGTGCAGTCTTTCAAGCAGCGTCATTTCAGTGGCGGGATCCAGCGCTGATGTAGATTCATCCAGAATGAGTATGCCGCCTTCCTTCAAAAGAGCGCGCGCTATGGCGATGCGCTGACATTGGCCTTCGCTAAGACCCCTTCCCACCTCGTTGCAGACCGTATCCATACCGGAAGGCAAATCGAAGACGAAATCTGCGGCGGCGAGATGCAGCACGTCCGAGAGCATCTGCTCGCTGGCGGCAGGATTGGCAAGAAGAAGATTTTCGCGAATGGTGCCGCTCAAAAGCGAATTGCCCTGAGGCACATACATAAAATTGGAACGGGTATGAGGCCCGACCTCTTCAGTTACGGGGCCGTTGGATATGGTTATATGCCCGGAGTCCGGTTTCAGAACGCCGAGTATCAGACTTGCCAATGTACTCTTGCCCTTCCCCGTAGGGCCGCACACTGCCGTAAGCTCTCCGGCCGGGAAATCGCACGAAAAATCACGGAAAATATCTTTGTTCCCGTCATAAGAAAAGGTCAGATTCCGCACGGACAAGGACAGATTCCCTTTGAGAATTTTGACTTCCGAACTGAATTCCCGGGCCATTTCATCTATATCCATAAGTCTTTCCTGAGCGGAAAGAGCCTTTATGAAGGAAGGGATATATGATGCCATATCCGCCACCGGACGCTGCACCTGACCGACAAGCTGAAGGAAAGCCACCATAAGTCCATAAGTCACGGTACCGTTTTTGAGACCATAGACTCCCCACAGAAAGGCCGTGAGATACCCGGCCGTGAATCCCAGCTGCATAAAAAGCCTGGAAATCGCCGAATAGTTGAGCTTTTCCCTGGTCTTTTCCATCTCCCTCGCCTGATAGGCATCCAATTTACCCTCAACGATATCCTCTGCTCCGAGAGTCTTTACAAGGACACGGCTTTGAAGATGTTCCTGCATATGTCCCTGTATCTTTCCGTCTATGCCGCGAAGCTCCAGAGACAGCGCGCGAAGTTTCCTGAAGAAAAGGCGCGATCCTATCACGGCGACCGGCATTATCCAGACGATGACCCAGGCAAGCGTGGAAGAAAAAGAAAAGAGCATCACACACGCGCACACCAATTGGACTATGGTGACGGCCACGGAAGGGAAAGTCACGCACAGAAATTCGCTGACTATCCTTATGTCTTCCTCCAGACGGTTCACTATGTCGGCGCTATGGAATTTGTCCTTTCCCATCCACCTGCTGCACAAGGCCTTGTCGAATGCGTTCTTCCTTATGGAGAGCTTCGCCTTTATGGTAATCTCGCCCTCCACCCTCTTCGAGATGACACGGAAGAGGATCTGGAGAAGCATTATCCCGACCAATATCGTAACCGCACCGCCGAGAGGGGCCCCGTCCACTCCTGTCGCTATGTCGACGACTTTCTTACTGTACCAGACAAAGGCCAATGAACACGCCACGCCTCCGAGATACAAGGCGCTGCATCCCAAAACCTGAGGAAGAATGGGACGAAGAAGAGACAACAAGCCCTTGAAACAAGCCCTGAAGTCTTTCATTATTCGACAACACCCACTTCCTGCCACTTGGCAAGAAGATCCCGTGCATCAGAGAGCGCCCTCTCGGGAGCCACATCATACTTGTCCGACAGCAGATCCGCGAGACCCTGAGCATCGAACTCCTTGCCCTGTACAGCTTCCCAAAGATAAGCCGCGGTCTCGTTAAGCGAGAGCATCTTGTTGAAATTGACAAGCTTGGCACCTTCCGGCACCACCACATTCTCCCCGCAGATCTTTCTTAATTTAAAACCTTCTACTATTTTCATATTCTGATTCTCCTATATATCGCCAATACTATTCTCCTGAAAATATATGGTGAACGCACCCACCTGCGGACACTTCTCTTATACCTCGCATCCGAGACATCCACCACCTTTCGCCCGTCTTTCCTGCTTATCGATATGACCTTCCCCTTGACATCGCCCACAAGACATCTTTCACGTCCTGTCAAATTACCGTCTCCCTTAAGGGTAACCCTATCTCCGTCAATGCTTTCCACGCGATGAAGAACATAATTCCCGCCGGACAGCCTGGCCAATACCGCATCGCCGCAGGCAAATCCTTCTTTTCTGAGAGTGACGCTGTCTTTTCCACCTTCGATAAAGGGGCGCATACTGCCGCCCTTCACCACGAAAGACACGTCCTTGCCCTGATCAAGCAGTTCGCAGATATGGGCGAAGAAAATCTCGTTAGGAACCACCAGACTCATCTGCACACGGCCTCCCTGCACGTAAATGCCGCCTGAGCATCCGGAAGACATTCCAAAGTGAAACACTTCACTCCGGACACCACCTTCTCTATGGTATCGTTGATGGCGTCACCCATTGTACTTTCGAACTTGATTCCCGACGAAGACGAATAGATGATGGCGTATGAATGCACGACATCCAGTCTCAATGCCCTGTTTTCCTTTGCACGCTTTATCTGCACCATAGCCCCGACAGGATAATTCTCATTGACATAACAAGGCGTCTTGCCGCTCCACGGAGAACCGTAGACACGCACCTGTCCGTCTTCAAGGACTCTCACTATGGGATTGTCGTCATTGAGAAGATGGCACCCCTCTATATTCTCCAGCCACATCCTGCTTTGCGTGCTTTTACCCGTACCGCTCTTCGCCAGAAAAAGATATGCCTTACCCTCATATGCGATCACGGAAGCGTGCATCTCAAGCGTGTGCATCCCCGCCGTACGGAAAGCATATTGAAGCATAAGGGCGTTGTTCAGGGCGAAAAGCGCCTCCTTCGGATTCAGAATCTGCAGATGCGAGTCGCTGAAATCCTCGTTGAGCAAAAGTCTCATAGATACAGGCCTTAGCGGCGTAGAGGAAGATTCAAACATCCAGTCCGTACCCTTTCTATAGATGGTTATCTTGGTTTCACCGGGCTCGGCGCTCTGGTCATAATATAAAGTGCGCCCGCCTACGTCTATCTCATCTTCCAGAGAAAGACGGAAAACGGGCTCCGCATCTTCCACAAAAAAAGGATCATACTGTCCCATTTTCTCCCACAAAGGGCAATCGGATGGAAGTATGACCCTGAAATTATGTCCTGCTACCGAGAAATCTTTTTTCATAGCCTCAAATATACGAAAGAAGTCCCGAATAACAGCAATTATTTTACACGCATCGCTCTCAAGGCATTCAAAATGGCTATCACGGTAACGCCTACGTCAGCGAACACGGCCTCCCACATATTGGCCAGGCCAAGCGCTCCCAAAAGCAGGAACAGCAGCTTCACCCCTATCGCGAATATTATGTTCTGCATCACGATGGAATGCGTCTTGCGGGCGATTTTCACTCCTTCCGGGAGTTTGATGGGATCATCATCCATCAAGACGATATCCGCCGCCTCTATGGCCGCATCGCTGCCTACACCGCCCATAGCTATCCCCAAATCCGCCAATTTCAACACGGGCGCGTCATTGATGCCGTCTCCGACAAAAGCCAACGTACCTTCCGGATCAGCACTTTTAAGAGCCTGCACCTTTTCGACCTTTCCTGCAGGAAGAAGTCCTGCATACACTTCGTCCAGGCCAATCTCCTCACCCACTTCCGAAGCTACTTCAGCGCGATCTCCCGTGAGCATAATGCATTTTTTCACCCCGCAGGAACGAAGCAGTTCAACTGCGCTTTTCGAATCAGGTTTCACGCTGTCGGACACCACGATATAACCAAGATACTCCCCATCCGCACTGACATAAACCACCGTACCGGTCTTTTTCGCCTCACCACACCGGACACCTGCACGCAGCATAAGCTTTTCATTCCCGGCATAAACCTTCCGCCCGTCGATTTCAGCGCATATGCCTTCCCCGGCAATATTCGTCACGCCGCTCACCCTGCTCTTGTCAAGAGAAGACTTGCAGGCGGCTCTGAGTGAGACGGCAACGGGATGATCCGAATAAACCTCGGCGAGAGCGGCCAACTCAAGAAGAGAATCCGTATCCGCATCGCAAGCGTAAATGTCACTCACGCAGAAATTGCCCTTTGTCAAAGTTCCTGTCTTGTCGAAAACAAAAGTATCGACCTTCGCCAGAAGTTCCAGATAATTCGACCCTTTCACAAGTATGCCTTTTCTCGAAGCCCCGCCTATCCCGGCAAAAAACGTCAGCGGTATGGATATGACCAAGGCGCAAGGACAGGAAATAACCAGAAATATCAAAGCCCTGTGAAGCCACGTGATCCACTCTCCTCCGGTAAACAAAGGCGGAAGAAGAGCAAGCAGGACTGCCCCGGCTACCACGACGGGAGTATAAACCTTGGCAAAACGGGTAATGAATTTCTCACTGCTTGCCTTGCCGGTCTGTGCATTTTCCACGAGATCCAGAATCTTGGACACAGTCGAATCTCCGAATGTGCTGACCGTTTTTATCTTCAACAAACCGGTCAAATTCACGCTTCCGCTGAGAACCTCGTCTCCCTCGCCCACCTCGCGCGGAAGGCTTTCGCCTGTCAATGCTGCCGTGTCCAGAGAAGAATTACCGCTGAACACCTTTCCGTCTATAGGAATCTTCTCCCCCGGCTTCACCACTATAATATCCCCTACAGCCACCTGATCGGGAGATACAGAGCGAAGCGAACCGCCATCTTCGATATTGGCATAATCAGGACGTATGTCCATAAGATTCGATATGGACTCACGGCTCCTGTCCACCGCAATGTCAGAAAAAAGT
Source organism: Treponemataceae bacterium (assembly GCA_963635625.1). GTDB lineage: Bacteria > Bacteroidota > Bacteroidia > Bacteroidales > UBA932 > Cryptobacteroides. Next base: position 64,164 of record CAVHGF010000001.1, read on the forward strand.
TCCCCTATCTGGTAGAAGAACATCACTGCCACAGCTTCCGGGTATTCCCCTATGGCGAAAGCTCCTATGGTGGCGAGCGCCATAAGGAAATGCTCGTCGAACAATTCCCCGTGCAGGATGCCTTTTACGGCCTCGTACACCACGTCAGCACCCACTGACAAATAAGCGATTACACAAAGGATCAGCTTGGCAAGGTCTCCAAGAGGGAGAAACAATACACCTGAGAGAAGCAGTGCACACAGGACGATGCGACCTATCATTATCTTTTGCTCTTTTTCCATAACGCAAGTTATTTTACGGGAGCAAAGATATGCAGCTGCGGGCGCAACCGGGTTGCAATACTATTTCGAAGTGCAGGCGGGACAGATTCCCTTGAGAAGATACTCCACTTCGTGAAGTTCGAAGCCTTCCGGATAATGGACTATAGGGATATGCGTATTCTCAAGACAATAAGTCTTATGACATTTTTCGCAATAGAAGTGACAGTGCAGTTCCTCCACCTCACAGGTATGGTCGTTATGACAGTAACAATATTTGGTGGAGCCGCTGCCGTCCTCGGTCTCGTGTACGAGATGATGCTGTGCGAAAAGAGTCAGAGTTCTGAATATGGTCGACTTGTCCACGCTTTCAAGTTCCGTCTCCAGATCGGTAAGGCTGAACGTGTCGTGATACGCTGAAATGACACGAAGAACAAGGATTCTTACCGCAGTCGGTCTTACTCCGTGTTCTTCGAGTGTCTGTTCATATTTTTCCAATTCTGCCATAAGTAATGGCAAATATAATAAAAAACTATCTCATTGGTGGTGGACCGCCCGGACCTCCGGGACCGCCGTGGCCGCCTCGGTTATTGCCGAAATTACCGAAACGATATGTCAGCGAAAGGATTATATAACGTCCAAGGGTATTGTTCACCGACTCCGTGTGATAATTGGCAGTGTCGGTTACGGTAAGGTTTTTCGCCTGTCCCAGAATGTCGTATCCCTTGAGAGCCACGGTCATCTTCTTGTTGAAAAGCTGCTTCTGGATTTCGAGATTGAGCACGTACTCATCCGGCTGCTTGGTCGAATAACCGTTGTACCAGTTATAGTTGAACTCTCCCTTGGCGCTGAGTCCGACCAAATCCCAAGTCCACGTGGCCGTGGTACGGATCTGATTGTTGAAAGTGCGTGTCTTCTCGTTCACGTTGTCAAGCGTATAACGGCTTGAATTCATTCTTGTTCTGGCGCTGAGTTCCACCTCGAGGGCGTCGTTGCGGTACTTGCCTGACATACGTTCGGTGAAGTTGAACGATTTGGTTCCGTTGCTCACCAGCTTCGAATGAATCTCGTCGTAATCGCCGAAGAAGACGTCATAATCCAGCGATCCGTCCTCCTTTATATATTTGGAAGTGTCTATTCCGTTGCCCACGAAGTTCTCGGACTGACTCCATCCGACACGGGTCATATTCATAAATGTGAATCCCGTTTTCTTTATCGGAAGATTCAAATAGACGTTGAAATTGGCAGAGAAGTTTGAAGTTCCGTTAACCGGCATAGTATAGGCGATACCGTTGGTGTACCAGGTAGCATTTACTATAGGGTTGTCGTTATATGTCGCATCCCAACGGGCGTTGACAGATGCGTAAGTCTGTTTGTTGTTGTATCTTACGTCACCGCGAAGCTGATGCGAGAAATAAGGCGACAGGTTAGGGTTACCGAACGAAACGCTCAGAGGGTTCGAATTGTCCGCTATGGTGATGAGCTGCGAAGTGCTCGGCTGGGCGCTTCTGCCGAAATAGAATGTCCTGAAACTTCCGTTCTCTCCTAAATTAAAGAAGATCATAGCGTTAGGAGCCCAGTTGACGCGCGTCATCGTGGTATCCACCTGATAAGAAGCTCCGGAAGAGGTGTAGTTGTGCGTCTTGGTAGGTTTGGCCGCCATACCGACCTGAACCCTGTAACCATCTCCCTGATAAAGTGCGTTTACTCCTATCTCCTGATTGATATACTCGTTGACTATGCTGTTCGAATAATTGTCTATGGCCGCACCGGTCTGTGCATCGGTCGTGACCTTGTCGGACTGTGACTTGTTCCAGCTGTAGGAATAATTGGCCTCAAGATAGAAATTCCCGCCGAGAGGCTGGGTGAAGGTCGCATTCCCCCACAGGCTGTAAGAATTCTGATCTTGTGTATATTTCTGATTTACAATGGAAGAAGTCGATGTTCCGTCCTCAGCGAAAATCTCTGTGGTGGAGTTGTTGTAACCATTCAAATCATTCCTGCTCACGCTGTAATTACCCATAATGGTCATCGTCTGACCCGGCATCCAGAGTTTCTGGCGAAGCAGGGCGAAGCCTTCAGTGGAGAGGTTCTTGTTGTCTCCTGCATTGGCCTTCTTGCTTTCGTTAGTCTTGAGAGTGGATCCGTCAGCCGTATAATATGTGCTGGTGGCGTCCTCGCTGCTCTCGGAGAATGTGCCGTTACCGAAATTGATCTGCGGCTCGAATATTATGGACGTGTTGTCGGAGAACTTGTGTTCCATACGCATTCCGAACCTGTGGCCCTGGGAATTCGTATTGCTTATACCGTTCGAGTCGTAAAGAAGATTGGAATCCTCCAGGTATGTCGTTTTCGTAGATGACTCCTGCACGTCCTTGTTCGTGGAATTGTACAGATAGTTGCCGCTGAGGTCCATCTTGTCATTGAAAAGTGTCGTGCCTCCGTTGAGTCCGGTCATAAAGGAAGTGGTGATACCGTTTCCTCTACCCCAGCCTCCCTGGCCGCGGCCCATTCCGCCTCCGCGTATAGTGCTCATCATCTCACCGGAAAAATCCCTGAATCCGCGGTCGTTAGTGTTGTTGGCGTTGAAGATGAAAGCGAGCTGCGTCTTCTGCGTGAATTTGCCCGCAAAAGCGGCTCCCTGATATCTGTAGTCCCCGCTGACATCTGTATTTGGGACGTCGTGTCCGGCACCTGCCGTGGCATTTCCGAAAAATCCGTTCAGCATTCCAGGCTTCACGGTCAAGTCGATGATGGTTTCTTCCTCACCGTCATCTATCCCTGTGAACTGCGCCTGGTCGGACTTCTTCTCTATGACCTTGACCTTGTCCACTATCTTGGCAGGAAGGTTCTTCGAGGCCAATTGAGGATCGTTGAGGAAGAATGTCTTCCCGTCTATCGTTATCTTGTCTATCGAACGGCCGTTGTGCGTTATGCTTCCATCTTCGGATATCTCTATGCCGGGGATCTTTTTCAAAAGGTCCTCAAGCATATCATTTTCCGTCGTTTTCACAGATGAAGCCGTAAACGAGATGGTGTCCGATTTCATCTGGATGGGATTTCCTACGGCTGACACCTTCGCCGCAGCCAGCTGTTCCTCGTTAGGGACGAGCTTCAGAGTGCCAAGGTTCACGTCGGCATCCTTGACTTCAAATTCCTTTTCGAAAGCCTTGTATCCGAGGAACTCCGCCTTCAGGATATATTTCGAAGGCTTGATTTCAGCAAGATTCAAGGTTCCATCCTCTTCTGTAAGAGCATACGCAGTAGGCTTTGTGGCGCCGGGCTTGGCTATGACCACCGTCACGAAAGACAATTTTTCTCCGCTCTGAGAATCTTCGACTACCGCCTTTACGTTGAATGTCTTATTCTGCGCGAACAAGACCGAACTGCTCAGCAAGGCGGCAAAAGCGATTAACAATCTTAAGGTAGATTTCATACACACTATTTAATTCTGTCGGGATGACTCGCTACGAATTTCTCCCACGAAGAGCCGTCTCCCATCTTTGATAAAGGACTTATCATCTGATAGTAATGGCAAATGGCCAATGCAAGGGCGTCCGTCGAGTCCAGCGGGTAGTCTTCAATTTTAATGCCAAGAATTTTCTGGACCATCAGACTCACCTGTTCCTTGGACGCGTCGCCGTTACCGCACACCGATATCTTGGCCTTTCGGGGAGCATACTCCACCACCTCAAGACCCTTCTCCACGGCCGCGGCTATAGATACACCCTGCGCCCTGCCGAGCTTGAATATGACCTGGGCGTTCTTTCCCATAAAAGGAGATTCGATGGCCAGGATCTGCGGGAGGTAAGTGTCTATGACCTTTGAGATGTAATCCTTGATGCAGAAGAGCTTGCGGTACGGATCTTTTTCCTTCCTGAGATCCAGCACGCCGGCATCGACGAACTGCGGTCCCTTCTCCCCTATACGAACGATCCCGAAACCAAGCAGATTGGTTCCGGGGTCTATTCCGAGTATGAGTTCTCCCTTAGTCAATTTTATCGAATCCCGTATAAGGACGCAGGACTTCAGGTATGATTATGCCATCCGGCGTCTGGTTGTCCTCAAGAAGAGCCGCCACCACGCGCGGAAGTGCCAATGAACTTCCGTTAAGGGTGTGTGCAAGCTGTATCTTGCCTTCTTCGTCACGATAACGGAGGTGAAGTCTGTTTGACTGATATGTCTCGAAGTTACTTACAGAAGATATCTCAAGCCATCTTCCCTGAGCGGCGCTCCAAAGCTCGAAATCGTATGTAATGGCCGAGGTGAAAGACATATCGCCACCGCAGAGACGAAGAATCCTGTATTTCAAGCCAAGCTTGTTGACCAGGCTCTCCACGTGTGCAATCATCTCATCGAGAGCGGCATAACTGTTCTCCGGTTTTTCGACACGCACGATCTCCACCTTGTCGAACTGATGCAGACGGTTAAGTCCGCGGACATCCTTTCCGTAAGATCCGGCCTCACGGCGGAAGCACGGAGTGTATGCCGTAAGCCTCTGAGGGATCTCGTTCTGAGCGAGGATAACGTCACGGAAAATATTGGTTACAGGCACTTCTGCAGTAGGTACGAGATAGAAATCATCCAGATTGGCGTGATACATCTGTCCCTCTTTGTCAGGAAGCTGACCGGTTCCGAAGCCGGACTCCTTGTTCACGACCACAGGAGGCTCCACTTCCTTATATCCGGCTGCGGTATTGCAGTCAAGGAAGAAATTGATGAGCGCACGCTGAAGTTTCGCACCCTTTCCTTTATATACAGGGAAACCGGCTCCCGTAATCTTGACACCCAGATCGAAGTCTATGATATCATATTTCTTGGCCAATTCCCAATGCGGAAGAGCACCTTCGGGAAGATTGACCTCAGGACCGCCCATTTTCACCACAAGGTTATCCGCAGCGCAGGTTCCTTCCGGCACCAGATCGCAAGGCATATTAGGAAGAAGAACCAGATTGTCCTCAAGTTCCTTGCTTGCGGCGTCCATCCTGGAAAGCAAGTCCGAAGATTTGGTCTTGAGAGCCGCAACCTCTTCCTTTACGGCATCCGCCTCAGCTTTGAGCCCCTGCTTCATAAACGAGCCTATCAGCGCAGCTTTCTGCTTCTGTTCCGAGAGAAGAGCGTCACTTTCGGTCTGAAGGTTACGGCGGAGCGTGTCAAGCTCAAGCACCTTGTCTACAATAGGTTTGGCATCAAAATTCTTGACTTTCAGTTTAGCGATCACCTTTTCAGGATCTTCGCGAAGTGTCTTAAGGGTTAACATATATAGCTGTTTTTAATTATCATAAAAAGAAAAAGGACCCACACCCTCATCTCGAAGAGTGCAAGTCCTTGAAATTACTTTCCTCCGAGATTAGTTCTCAAAAGGAATAACCGACACGTATGATTTATTTTCTCTCTTGCGAGTGAAAACTACAGTACCGTCTATAAGCGCGTAAAGAGTGTGATCCTTACCCATACCTACATTCTTGTCGGGATTGTGAACCGTACCTCTCTGGCGAACGATGATATTGCCAGCCTTTACAGTCTCACCACCGAATTTCTTGAGTCCAAGACGTTTGCTTTCTGACTCACGACCGTTCTTTGAACTTGATTGACCTTTCTTGTGTGCCATAATTCAATTTCGTTTAATTAAGCGAGTACAATCTCCGCAATCTGAATCTTGGAAAGTTTCTGACGATGACCGTTGCACTTGTCAAAACCCTTGCGACGGATCTTTTTGAATACAAGAACCTTATCAGCTCTTGCGTCATCTGCGAGCACCGTAGCCTTGACCACTGCACCCTTAACATAAGGAGCGCCGACCTTTACCTTGCCCTCGTTATCCACGAGAAGGACTTTGTCGAACTCCACAGCTGCACCTTTCGCCTCCGGAAGACGGTTGCAAAAGATTTCATTGCCTGCCTCAACTTTGAATTGCTGGCCTGCAATATCAACAATAGCGTACATAAAAATTTAATTTTACACGTTTCGACCGCAAGCGGGCTTCCTTTGAAACCACTTATGGAGCTCGACGGCCATCAAATGGACCGCAAATATAGAAACTATTATTCTATTTCGCAAATGTTTTCCTGCAAGATATCCTCACGACAACGGGGTCCGGGATTGATGCGGCTGAAGAAACATATTTGTTTCCGGAAAATTAATCATTATATTTGTCGTATGGATACGACCTTTACCTACGACAGACAAGTTACCGGAAAAGAATTTGTCGGCAGAAAAGCGGAAAAGGACTTTCTCAAAGCCGCTCTTTCCTGCGGAAAAAACATTTCCATCTACGAACCCGCCAAAACAGGCAAATCCTCCCTTCTCAAACAATCCCTTATGGAAGCGGCTCTGGAAGGACGCTCCTATACCGTCGTAGACGTGTCCCTGCTTTCCGTACGTACTTTTGAGGATTTCATAAAAAGATTCACGGATGCCGTCTCATCAAGGTTCTCCCATTCTTACGACAAGCTGAATATCACGGAGTTGACAGACGAAGACATACTACAGGTCCTGTCCCGTCCCGTGCAGATCGCCGGGCAAAACTGCATACCCGTCGTAATAGTTTTCTCCGAATTTCAGAACATCCTCAACGTAGAGAATGCCGAACATCTTCTGAAACTCCTTGAAACAGTCTCCGACAACCCTCAATGTTCCTGGATATGGACAGGAAGTCAAGTGAACCGGATGAAGCATATCTTCGAGAAGGTCAAGTTCTTCTACAGAAACACGACCCGGCTCAGAATCAGCGACATTACAGCGAAAGAAGCAGAAACGTTCATAAACAAAGGTTTTCTCAAGAGCGGCAAAGTCATAGAAAAACAACAGATAGAATACGTATATGACATATTCAAAGGTAACGTCTACTATCTGCACCACTTTGCCGCCACTTGCGATGCGCTGAGCCGCGGTTTCATCACACAAGCCGTAGTCGAAGAAAGCATAATATCCATCCTGAGCATACACGAGCCGCGTTTCATCTCGACGGTTTATGACTTGACCGATTTTCAGATGAGTCTGCTGAAGGCCATTCTGGACGGAGAATACAAGTTCAGCTCAGCCTCGGCTATAGAAAAATACTCGCTCAACTCTTCCGCCAATGTGAAACGCCTCAAGGAGGCTCTCTGCAAAAAAGAGATAATCACCTTCGAAAAAGACGGCAAAGCCCGACTTCTTGACCCGCTTTTCGAATATTGGCTCAGAAAATTTTACTTTTAGAAAAAATTTTCTACATTTGCAGTCCAATTTCCGCAGATGCGGAACTTTTGAGAAAAAGGGGGTGATTTAAGGAATGATTATCGTACCGGTAAAAGACGGGGAGAACATAGAGAAAGCTCTTAAGAAGTTCAAGAGAAAATTCGAAAAGACAGGAGCGATCCGCGAACTCCGCGCACGCAAGAACTTCGAAAAACCTTGCGTTAAAAGACGTATGGCCAAGATGAAAGCCATCTACGTTCAGCACCTTCGTCTTGAAGAAGAGCAGTAATTTTACTCTCACATATAAAAAGAAGAGGTTCTCTAATCGAGAGCCTCTTCTTTTTCATTGTAAAATTCATATTGCAGAACTGAATATCCGGTGATCTCCATCACCTTGATCTTACATTTGTACTTCTTCTTCCACTTCGAAAGATAAGAATTCAAAATGCCGCGTGTCAAGTATGCTCCCAGAATAGGACTTACTTTCAATATTAAATTCTTGACACCTTTTTCATTGACATAATAGGCAAGTTTCCTTTCTATCTGTTCGTCTATGACCACCGTCGAAGCAATCTTTCCTGTGCCGTGGCACAAAGGGCATTGCTCTTGAGTGTTAATTTCTGTCACAGGACGTATTCTCTGACGTGTAATCTGCATCAGCCCGAATTTGGTCAGCGGCAGCACGTTATGTTTGGCCCTGTCAGACTCCATAAGCGAAGTCATATACTTATGAAGTTCATTACGATGTTCAGCGGACTCCATATCGATAAAGTCCACTATCACGATCCCGCCCATATCACGCAGACGCAACTGGCGTGCGATCTCCTCTGCCGCGATTCTGTTGACATCATAAACATTCTGTTCATAGTCAGTGGTTTTCGCGCGGATGCCGCTGTTGACATCTATCACGTTCAAGGCCTCGGTAGTCTCTATCACCAGATATGCTCCCTGGCGCATAGGCACCACCTTGCCGAATGAACCCTTGATTTGACGGGTAACTTCGAAGTGGTCGAAAATAGGCTCTTTCCCCTCGTACAGCTTCACTATCTTCTCCTGCTCCGGAGAAATAAGCGAAATGTACTTTCTGGTCTCATCGTAAACGGTCTGGTCATCCACATAGATATTGGAGAATGAATCGTTCAGAAGATCCCGAAGCATAGTGGTGGTCTTCGAATACTCGGTAAAAAGCAGCTCGACGCCTTTTGACTTGGCTATCTTTTTCCAGGATTCCTCCCACTTGTTGATGAGAAACTTTGCTTCACCTACGAGCACGGCCGCCGTTTTCCCTTCCGATGCGGTGCGTATTATGGCGCCGTAATTACGAGGAAGGATGCTGCGGACCAATGTCTCAAGCCTTTTCCTTTCTTCTTTCGAAGCGATTTTAGAAGAAACGCTCACCTTCTGTGCGAAAGGGAGCAGTACAATGTTACGTCCCGCTAATGAAATCTCGGCAGTCAACCGGGACCCTTTGGTCGATATAGGCTCCTTGACTATCTGACAGACAATCATCTGCCCCACCTGCAACTCCTTCTCTATATGGCCTTCCTTTTCCAGGGCCGGGCCAATGGGAATGGACGAATACAGACTCTTCAAATCCCTGTTGGGATTGCTCTGCTTGACGAAAGTGTCAAAAGCGTGAAAATACAATCCCAAGTCAAGATAATGAATGAAAGCTTCCTTGGTTTCACCTATATCTACAAAAGCAGCATTCAAAGCAGGGAGAATCTTCTTGACTCTACCCAAGAAGACATCACCTACAGAATAGCTGTGCCCTTGATTGGACTCAGTGTTGTACTCGATAAGCTTATGGTTTTCCATAAGCGCGAGCTTGACCTCGGTGGCTCCTACCGAAACCACCAGATCCTTTACCTGCTTTTCAATTTCTGTAGACATTAACAAAAACAAAAAGGCCCGTCGGACTACCGAGGACCTCTATTGCGACTTACTTTTTCTTGTGTCTGTTTTTGCGCAAACGTTTTTTACGTTTGTGAGTGGCCATCTTATGGCGCTTATGTTTTTTTCCGTTTGGCATAATGAATATGTTTAAAAATTATTTTCCAAGTACGAGCTTCTCAAACTCATCGCAAGGTTTGAAAGCCGGAATGTCGTGTGCAGGAACGACAACTGTGGTTTTAGCTGTAATGTTACGTGCAGCCTTCTGAGCACGGTGTTTGATGATGAAACTGCCGAATCCACGGAGATAAACAGGTTCGCCCTTTGAGAGTGAATCCTTAACGCTGTCCATGAATGCCTCCACTACTGCGAGAGTAGTAGCCTTCTCAATGCCTGTGGCCTTTGAGATGTTATTAACGATTTCTGCCTTAGTCATAAGTTTGTTTAATTTTTAATGGTCCGCAAAAATAAATCTTTTTTTAGATAAATCAAAATTGTATTTTTGCAAAGATTTATATTTTAGCGAAATAGAGTTGGCATAAAGATTGACCGATACTTTATGCCTTATTTTTAGTGACATTTTGACAATATGATAAAAAAAGATAAAGAATATTTGGGCCGGGAAGGGGCTGCCGAGATCAGTGTCATCCCTGTCATCCAGCAGGAGACGCCATTGAACATAGACGAGACCTCACTCCCGCAGACAGTGCCGATTCTGGCGCTCAGAGGTGCCGTATTGTTCCCGCACGCCATCTTCCCCATCACCGTGGGGAGAGAGAAATCCATACGCCTCATAAAAGACGCGGAGAAGCGCGGTCTTCTTATAGGTGCTGTCCCTCAGCTGGATATCAACGTGGAAGAGCCTGTCGAGGGTGACCTCTACGAGTTCGGGACACTTGCCAAAATCATCAAGACCATACAGATGCCGGACGGCAATTACACTGCCATCCTGCAGGGCGTCAAAAGGCTTCATATAGACCGGATAGTTGACTACGAACCATATATCAAGGCCGGGGTGCATTACCTCGATGACATAATGACAAACGAGAATGCGTCAGATGTCAAAGGTCTTGTATCCGCCCTCAAAGACTCGGCATCCCAGATCATCAGCGCCTCTTCAATGGGGAGCAAGGAAGTGATCGGAGCGCTGAGAAGCATAGACGATATGGCATTCCTTGTCAATTTCATCGCCACGTCGGTAGAGACGGAAAACTTCGAAGGCCGAATAGATCTTCTGCAGTACGACGACATCCGGGAAAGAGGAATGAAACTGCTCATCATACTGGACAGCCAGCTTCAACTCCTTAACATCAAGCAGGAAATCAACCTGAAAGTAAAGCAGGAGATGGACCAGCAGCAGAGGGAATACTATCTCAACAGCCAGTTGCGCACCATTCAGGAGGAACTCGGAATGGACGGCAATGACGACTACAGCGCGCTGCACGAAAGGGCGCTCAGCAAAGAGTGGCCGAAGGAGATAGCGCGCACATTCGACAAGGAGCTGGCGAAATTGGAAAAATACAATCCCAACTCCCCTGACTATTCCGTTCAGTACAATTACCTTGAATTTATGCTGGACCTCCCGTGGAACGAGATGAGCAAGGATAATCTTGACCTCGCACACGCTCAGAAAGTACTGGACAGCGATCACTACGGGCTGGAGACTGTCAAGGAGAGAATCATAGAATATCTGGCAGTTCTCAAGCTGAAAGGGAATATGAAATCCCCTATCCTCTGCCTTTACGGCCCTCCGGGAGTGGGAAAGACCAGCCTCGGCAAATCCATAGCCAAGGCTCTTGGCAGAAAGTATGTGCGTATCGCGTTGGGCGGAATGCACGACGAAGCCGAAATCAGAGGACACAGAAAGACATACGTCGGAGCTCTTCCGGGACGTATCCTCAACGGCATCAAGAAGGCCGGCACATCAAATCCGGTAATCGTGCTTGACGAGATAGACAAATTGTCATCCGATTTCAAGGGAGACCCGTCTTCCGCTCTTCTTGAGGCTTTGGACCCGGAGCAGAACGGCACCTTCCACGACAATTACCTGGATCTGGACTACGATCTCTCGAACGTCCTCTTCCTCACGACGGCCAACAGCATCTCCCCTATACAACCTGCTCTTCTGGACCGTATGGAGATAATCAACGTGACCGGATATCTGGCTGAAGAGAAGGTGGAGATTGCCAAGAAATACCTCATCCCCAAGCAGCTCGAAGAACACGGCATCTCCAAGAAGTCGCTGAAAATCAGCCCTAAGGCGCTCAATGCAATCATAGAGAATTACACTCACGAGAGCGGTGTGCGCGGACTCGAAAAGCAGATTGCCAAGATAGCACGCGTCACGGCCAAGAAGATAGCCCTCTGCGAGGACTATCCTAAGACCATAGAGCCTGACCACCTTAAAGAATACCTCGGACTGCCGAGCGCAATGCACGACAAACAGAAAGGAAACGAAGGCGTGGGCGTCGTAACCGGATTGGCCTGGACTCAGATGGGAGGAGAAATCCTCTTCGTGGAGAGCTCGGTATCCGAAGGCAAAGGCGCTCTCTCGATGACCGGTAATCTGGGAGACGTGATGAAAGAATCGGCCACCATAGCATACCAGTACATCAAGGCGCATCCTGAATTGGCCAATATGACAGCCAAAGACTTCGCCAAGAAGGACATACACGTTCACGTGCCTGAAGGAGCGACACCTAAGGACGGACCTTCAGCCGGAATCACTCTGGTAAGTTCGATGATCAGCGCCCTGAGAAAGGAGGCCGTCAAGAAACACATCGCTATGACGGGCGAGATGACACTGCGAGGTAAAGTCCTGCCTGTAGGCGGAATCAAGGAGAAGATTCTTGCCGCCAAGAGATCCGGCGTGGAAACCATAGTGATCAGCGAAGACAACCGCAAGGATGTGGAGGACATAAAGGAAGTCTATATCAAAGGACTGACTTTCCACTATGTGAACAACATAAAGGACGTTATCGACTTCATATTTTGATACTTCCCGTAAATACAGAATGGAACGAAGCCTTGAAAAGTGAGTACTCGAAAGCTTACTTTTCGAGGCTTTCCTCTTTCGTAGACGAACAGCGTGCGGAAGGGAGAACCATTTATCCGGCTGAAAAAGACGTATTCAAAGCACTGGACCTGTGCAGTCCGTCGAAAGTGAAGGCCGTAATCCTGGGGCAGGATCCTTATCACGAAGAAGGACAGGCTATGGGATTGTCTTTCAGCGTCCCGGACGGCATCAAGACTCCCCCGTCACTGAGGAATATTCTGAAAGAACTGCGTAACGATGTCGGGGCGGAGCCTTTCCTGAGCACAAGCCTCGAAAAATGGGAATACGAAGGCGTACTTCTTCTCAATTCCATACTGACGGTCGAAAAAGGCAAAGCGGCAAGCCACGAGGGCAAAGGCTGGGAGGCTTTCACCGATTCCATAATAACTTATCTCAGTGACAATTACAGCGGAATCGTCTTTATGTTATGGGGAAATTATGCTAAGGGTAAAGCCCCGCTTATAGATTCTCGCAAACATCTCGTACTGCAGGCCGCACACCCCTCACCTTTGGCTCGCGGCGCATTCTTCGGCAGCAAGCCTTTTTCCAAGGCCAATTCCTACCTTACATCCATAGGTAAAAGCCCCATAGACTGGAGTCTTTAGAAAAGTGTCGGAGGGTTTTCTCCCAGGTCAGTCAGCAACCTTTCTATCACGATTTTACGGATAAGAGCCGAACGGGATTTGACTTTATTCCTCCGGCAATATTCGTCTATCAGCAACTTCTCCCTGTCATTAAGAAACACGCACTGACGGTGTCTGCGTATCAGGGCATCACGCTCCTTTTGGGAAAAACTGACAGATTCCCTCCGTTCAGTTCTTTTTTTCGTCGTTACTGAGTTGCTCATAATAGTATGATTCGTAGATACTTAAAATCTGTCCAAGAGAATCTCCCTCAAGTCTTCTGCCCCTTATTATCTTATTCTCATCTATGAAATACAGTTTGGGAGTGGAAGTCACACCATAATTCGTGACATAATCCGAACTCATATCCTGATCCCAGACGTGCTTCACCTTCACACTGGGATTATCCATCTTGAACTTTTCCCTGTATGCAAGCCAACCGTCATAATCATCTCCGGCATAAAAGGCATATAAAGTTAATGGAAATTTCACTTTTGACAATTGATCAGCCAGTAAGGATGTAAGCAAACGGCACTTGGAGCAGTGGATATCATAAAAATATATCACTGCGGGACCGCTCCCCGGCATATCCAGAGCAAATCCTTTGTCATCGGTTGCCCTGAGAACCGGCGAGGGCATATCCAGCTGGCACAATCTGTTGGTGCGATAGAACAGTTCAGCCTGAAAAGCATCCCACGAATCCGATATCTTCACCTCTCCGTTAGCGAACCACTTCTCGTATATGTATATAGCCACGGCTTCCTCGCCCATAAGGGGAGGCTCCATATAATGCTTGAGAATCGAATGCGCCACCTCTACGCGCACAGTAGAATCCTTGCACGACTCTATCAGAAAATCGCACTCCCTCTCCTTTACACTGACATCCTCGAAAAGCATAGCCTCATAATACTCGTCCAGCATCGCATTCAGCTTGGCCAATGACAACGAATCCACCTGAGCGGAAAGCGGAGCGGAAAAAGCTATGGCAAGTGCCGAGGCCAGAACTATGAGAACTTTTCTTTTCATTTTTTCACTTGCGGAAGCACGACTCCCGGAGCCATAAACAAGGACGTGTCCCCGTCGTGCCTTATAATGTCACGGACAGCCGATGACGAGATATGCGCAAATTCCTGCGCAGTAGGAATGATGATGGTATCTATCTCCGGGGCAAGTCGGCGATTGGCATCCGCTATGCTTCTTTCTGTCTCAAAATCAAGCATATTCCTGACACCTCTGACGATATGGAATATGCCGAGAGACCGGCAGACATCCACTGTAAGGCCTGAATATTCTATTACCTTCACCCCGGACAGACTCCTGCAGGTCTGATGTATGATATCCATTCTGGTGGAATTGTCATAAAACCCACGCTTGTCTCCGTTGACACCCACGGCCACCACCACCTCGTCGAACATAGTGAGCGCACGCTTCAAGATATTGAGGTGCCCCGCAGTAAAGGGATCGAAAGATCCGGGGAACAATGCCGTCTTCATTATTTTTTCGTAATCGATTTAACTATGAGCGTCAGCAGAAGGAGAATGGTCATAAAGGTGCATATCCTTCCTATGATATCTCCATATCTGACAAAAAATGTCTTTTCCGAATTCAAGTTCACGCTCCCTTGCAACAGGTCGGGAGTCCACCATTTCGACTGGATGAGAACATCTCCCTTCTGGTCTATTATTCCGGAAATGCCCGTATTGGCACAGCGGGCGATATCCCTTCTCAACTCTATCGCACGAAGCCTCGAATAGCTGAAGTGCTGACGGTATCCGGCAGTGTTGCCCCACCATCCGTCATTGGTTATGACACATATCGCCCGGGCACCTTTTCTGACATACTCCGTGCAGAATTCGGAATAAATGGACTCATAGCAGATAGGAGCGCCTATGGGGATTGTCCGCGAAATCCGCCCTGACGCGTCGTATTCCACCACGTCAAGCGTACGCGCTTCTCCCTGAGGGATATCACGGCCCATCAAACCGCCGAGCGCATCATCAAGCGGAGCGAAAACCTTAGGATAAGGAGTCAGTTCCGATCCTACGACCAGTTTGGACTTGTCCGTATATTCGACACGGCCTGTACAATCCGTGATATACGCCGTATTATATGACAAATACCATCCGCTGCCACCCGTAAACCTGCGAGCCCGCACGTCCGGAGATGAAGAAGTATAGAAAGCCTTATGCGTACTGGCACCGAAAAGCAGATTGACATTAGGATACCTGTCCAGGACCTCGCTTTTCAGAGCGCGCCAGGTAGGTGAAGTCTGTGGAGAATCCTTCCAGATGTCCGAGCAGAAAGTCTCGGGAAGCATCAGCAGCACGGTCTGCGTCGGATACGATTCTGCCCTCCTGTTCTCCAGTCCCTTTTGGAACAAGTCTATGACCTGCCTGTTCTGTCTGGACTGAGGCACGCTCTTGAGCTTCTCGTAAGGATTGAAATTGGACTGGGCGATGGCCACGTCCAGGCTGCCTTCCGACTTTTCAGTATAATTCCGGTAAATGATTTCAGATAAAATGACAGGGGCCAGAACTACAAGCGTCACTCCCACTACCGCACTGACCGAGCGTTTGTTCCACGAAGAGAAAAAACCGGTGGAAAGACCCACAAGTATACCGAATATGGCGAGGTTCGAAGCCCATACCCAGAGACTTCCGCCCAGAAGACCCGTATATTCATACCACTGGACGAGAGTGGTCGTGCGTCCGAAGGCATTGCCGAACACAAGCCACGGCCAACTGATCTGCGAAAGAGTAAGATAAAACCTCTCCCAGGCTATCCAGAGGGCGGCAAGAAACAAATACGGAACAGCACCCGCAAAGCGTTTCTTGCTTATGCGTAAAATGGAGAATATGATGGACATAAAAAGGGCGTTCGTCATAACGGCAAAAATGCCCCCGCCGACGGTCGCCTTGCATACCCACCAGGTAGTGAACGCATTGAACAGAACGAAAGCGGCATAATACCACCAGAAAAACCGCTTCACTCCATTACAGGACGCGATCCTCTCCGCACAAAGAAGCGGCACCAGGGCGACGAGCGCCACCGCACCCATCCCGGGCACGAGAAACGGGATGCTCATCAGCACAGAAAAAAGGACGAGCAGCAGTATGATCAATCTATTCTGTTTCATTTTCTACAGGCATATTATTACAATACTTCCTCCATTTGTCCAACAACAGGGTCATATCCTCAGGAAGCGCGGAGTCGAAACGCATCAATTTCCCTGTCGAAGGATGCACGAATCCCAAAGTCTTGGCGTGCAGAGCCTGTCTCGGACAAATCTCGAAACAATTCTTTATGAACTGCTTATATCTGGCATAAATCGTACCCTTTCTGATTTCCATCCCGCCATACCTTTCATCCGCGAAAAGAGGATGGCCTATTGAGGACATATGCACCCTGATCTGATGCGTACGCCCTGTCTCGAGACAGCACTCCACCAGCGTCACATAGCCGAACCTTTCCAGCACGCGATAATGAGTGACCGCCCTCTTACCCTTGGACGGGTCATCGAAGACTCTGAAACGCAGACGGTCATTAGGGTCCCGCCCTATATAAGCATCCACAGTCCCCTCATCTTCAGCGATATTGCCCCACACGATGGCATTATAGCATCTTTCTATGCTGTGCACGAAAAACTGCTTCGCCAATTTCAGCTGCGCCTCGTCATTCTTGGCTACGAGAAGCAGCCCGGACGTATCCTTATCGATGCGGTGCACCAGAATACCCATCCTTTCATCCTCAGCATCAGGGCCTTGGCTTATGCCAAGATGATGCGCCAAGGCATTGATGAGAGTCCCCTCGAAATGCCCGTGACCGGGATGCACCACCATTCCGGCCGCCTTGTTCACCACGAGTACGTCATCATCTTCGTAGACTATGTCCAGAGGTATGTCCTGAGGAAGAATCTCCATTCCCCGTCTGCGATAAGGCATAATGAAACGGATCACATCTCCCGGACGCACTATATAGTTGGCCTTGACCACTTTATCTCCGACGTGAACATAACCTTCCCTTATCGCCAGCTGAACCCGGTGACGGGAAGTGTCCTCCAGATGCTCGGACATATATTTATCTATGCGCACCGGTGACTGTCCTGCATCCACATTGAGCCTGAAATGCTCGAAGACATCAGGTTCCTGTTCGGAATTATCCGGAGTATTGTCAAGTTCTTCGTCCAACCAATCAGACATACTGACTAAATATCTAGTGAATCAACCGGTTCAGGCTTAGGTAATTTATTGGCATCCAGGGTGAAATATAATTTTACATCACGTCCCATCCTGACTTTGGAATCCGACGCCTCCGGCACTTGACGATATACGAAGGCCTCCAGAGAATCGGAATATGTTCTTACGGTCTGATCAAAAAATACCTGGGAAATGTTCAGATAACTGTCCTGCACCGCATTGATTGCCTTATGATATGGCAGACCTGCAAATGAGGACACCACGGTATAGGAATCATTAGGGCTGAGTCCCAGCTTCAGATCCACCACGCTGCCCACATCTATCTTTTTCCCCGCAGGAACATCCTGATAATCACGCATCTGAGCGAGCACATTATTCGTAGCTATATCATTGACATATATCAATTTGCCAAGCACCAGATGACGCGAAGCAAGCTCCACCTTCGCCTGACGCAGCGACAGGCCCACTAGATCAGGCATCTCCACCTGCCTTTTCTTTACGGCATTCATCGTGATATATATCTTGCGACCCTTCTTCACGTCCGTTCCGGCCTTAGGATTCTGCGCATACACGGCGCCGTGCTTGAAGCGGTTTACAAAGACTGAGTCGGTTACGATAAGAGTCAAATTATCACCACCGGCCACATCTCTCGCTTCGGAAAGCGTTTTCCCCACCATATCCGGAACTTTTACGGTGTCATCGTGCTGAGTAAACTTCTTCAACCCGATACTCACTCCCGATATTATTGCTGTCACAAACAGGACGGCGAGAAAGAGATTTCTCACTATCCAATTACCCCATAATTTCTTTATAAAATTCATAACTCAAGTTCCGCAAGATTTATAACCAACCTCCTAAGGTACGCAATTTTTAGCGAAAAAATATTATCTTTGCACTCGCCGACGTGAAAACGGGTATGCGGGCGTGTTGAAATTGGTAGACAAGCTAGACTTAGGATCTAGTGCCGCAAGGCGTATGGGTTCGATTCCCTTCGCCCGCACCACATTCTCTCAAGGATTTTCAGACTTGACGGTATCTTCAAGAACCGCCTCCGGTTCCGGAACACGGCTCAGAGAGTCAATCTTGGCCATCTGGTCTTCAGGAAGATCCTCCACGGTATTAAGAAGCAATATGTCACTCTGCCTTTTCTGAAGAAGTTCAGTGGCGGCTTTCCTTTCAGACCGGATAACCCTGTCCGAACCCTTTGTTATCGAAGCCAATATCGCTTTCCTCTGACTTTCAAGCATCTGATCCACCTCGTCGTGGAAGGTAGGGACGTGCCCGACCTTGAACTGCGAACGGATAAGTCTGAATTTCACGTGGTCGAAATCATTACCGCTCAGATTGACGCCGAAGCGTATCAGAAACGGAGTGCGCATAAGCGAAACCTTATAGTCGAACTTTCCGCCGAAGTCCTGACTTCCGCCCAATGCCAGAGAATACCTGTCCAGAGTAAGATCAAACGGGAATACGGTAAGCTCATTATTATGCACGACACCGCATATCTCCAAATGTTCTATCACACCCTTCTTCCTGTCCTTGAACAGAAGCACCTTGGCTATTTTCTTGAACGCACCCTGCTGCTCAAGCGACAGATAATCCCCCTGAAGACGGAAAGCTCCGCTCGCGGTAGGGAATATGGGAGCAAGCGTGGTGTCAAGTTTTGTGGTCAAGGCAAGTTCACAGTTGACATTTCCCTTGAAACTGCTCAAGATGGGAATCAAAGTATCGATTGCCGGCATCTGGTCAAGAGCCTTCTCCACCGAGATATTTTCCAATTTCAAATTCAATCCGGCGCCTATATCCTGCTTGGTGACAGTAGAATAAAAAGCATTGGCCGAAACGGAGCCCATAGGAGTGGAACCATATACGTCGCTCAGCAAGATGGTGCGTTTGGCCATTCTCGCCCTTGCGTTCAGATTACGGGCGTTGATGCTGTAGAATCTGGCACGCTTCGAATGTATCTTCACGTCGGCCTTGACATTGGCAGGTACGACCACGAGCTGCACTCCGCTGATGTCCAGCGAATCCACATCCCCTATGTTCTCCACCTTGACATCGGCGTCCAGATCCATAGGAGCATCTGTCTGCACGGCCTTTGATCCCTTGTCAAGAGCGAGAAGCAACTGGTTGAGATTGATATACTTGCTGTTTGTGGTCAGGTCTAATGAATAGAACCCCTTGCCTTTTCCTCCGAACAACGAAGATAGTCCCTTGAGCGAACCGGTGACCGAAATGTCGGAAACGCCTGATTTGAGATACATCGTATCTATGCAGACCTCGTTCATATTGGCACTGGCGGAAAACGACCTCAAGGTATTCCGCAGCGGCACTCTCGGGGTCTTTATCTTGGCCTCCTTGAAGTAAATCTTGGCACGGGGATTCCAAGTCCGCACCATCCTGGCGATAGACGAATCTATCTGAAGGTCTATGTCGGCCTTCCGGAAATCTTCTTCCTTGAGAAAATCCGGGAGTTTCAGCCCTTCGGGGCGTTTCCTTTCGGGCAAATTCTGAACTCCTTCGTGCGCTCCCGCCTCGAAATTGAATTCGTGGATCTCCACCTTTCCCGCCGAAGTGGAAGCCTCCAGAAAAGGAGACGACAGTGTGGCGAAAATATCAGCTTCCTTTTTGGTCAGAGTGCCGTCGGCCTTCAGGTTTACCTTACCTCTTGCCAATATGCTTTCGGGGATAAACCTCTTCAGTGAAGACAGTTCTGCATCGGTTTCAAGTGTCAGGTTCACCAGCGCCTTCTCCGAAAGAAGCCTGCTGAAATCGGCATCAGCCCTCAACTTGGCATCGAAAGCTGATGCCCTCAACTTGGAGATGCGCCCGCAAAGGCCATCGTCCTCACTGTTGGATGCCGTAAACGCCAGGTCCAGATGCGCGTGTTCAAGCAAGTCAAGAAAAGAGATGTCGGAATTCTTCAACTGAAAATCCACACTGAACGTAGGCAAAGCGCTTTTCTTCTCTTTCTCTACGGGACTGCTCTCCTCAGCCTTTTTCTGCGGTTTGATCAAAGTGGAATCACAAGATCTGTAATCGACGTATATTCCTTCAAGAAAAGCCTTTTCCACCTCATAGTTTCCGTTCAGGCAGGAAAAAAGATTACAGCGAAGAGCAAGAGTGTCTATCGAAGCTATCCTCTCCTGCGAATTCTCCCTCAGAAGACGTGTCCCGCAAAGAGTCAATGACACATCGGGCAAAGTGGACAGAACCCTCAACCGAATCTTGTCCACTTTCAATTCGCCATTAAGATATGGCTCGCTGTATTTTTTTATGAGTTTGTCCTTTATCGGAGTATTAATAATTAGTGCTCCCGCAGCAAAAAGCAGAAGCACTATACTTATAATACTGATAAAAAACCATTTGAAGATTTTTTTCATTACAGGCCGATTTTCTTGAAGAAGTCGTTGCCCTTGTCATCCACGAGTATGAATGCAGGGAAATCCGTCACCGTTATCTTCCATATCGCCTCCATTCCGAGTTCCGGATACTCCACGCACTCTATGCTCTTGATATTGTTCTGAGCCAGGATGGCTGCAGGACCTCCGATGGAACCGAGGTAGAAACCGCCGTGTTTCTTGCAGGCATCGGTCACCACCTGACTGCGGTTTCCTTTGGCAAGCATAATGAGCGAGCCGCCATTCTCCTGGAATTCATCCACATACGGGTCCATACGGCCTGCCGTGGTAGGTCCGAGCGAACCGCAAGGCATTCCTTCCGGAGTCTTGGCAGGACCGGCATAATAGACAGGATGATTCTTGAAATACTCCGGCATACCTTCTCCCGCATCCAGACGGGCCTTGATCTTGGCGTGGGCTATGTCGCGCGCCACTATGATGGTTCCGCTAAGACTCAGACGAGTGCTTACAGGATACTTGGTAAGGTCGGCGAGCACCTCTCTGACAGGACGGTCGAGATTGATCTTCACCGCGTCGCCCTCTCCTGCATTACGCAGAGACTCAGGGATAAGTTCATAAGGCTTGTCATCCATCTTCTCTATCCAGACGCCGTCGAAATTGATCTTCGCCTTGATGTTACGGTCAGCCGAACAGCTTACACCCAGACCTATGGGACAGCTGGCTCCGTGACGAGGAAGTCTTACGACACGCACATCGTGCGCCAGATATTTTCCTCCGAACTGCGCGCCAAGGCCTATCTTCTGAGCCTCTTTCAACAACTCCTCCTCCAGAGCGAGATCCCTGAAAGCGCGTCCTGTCTCGTCTCCCGTAGCAGGGAGGGTGTCATAATAATGGGTCGATGCCAATTTGACCGTAAGCAGGTTCTTCTCGGCCGACGTTCCTCCTATCACGAATGCGATATGGTATGGAGGGCAGGCAGCCGTACCGAGCGAGCGCATTTTCTCAACCAGGAAAGGCACAAGCGTGCCCGGATTCTGAATCCTCGCCTTGGTCTCCTGATAAAGATAAGTCTTGTTGGCCGAGCCGCCGCCTTTCGTGACGCACAGGAAACGATACTCGTTCCCCTCGGTCGACTCTATGTCTATCTGTGCAGGAAGATTGCACTTGGTATTGACCTCCTTGTACATATCCAACGGGGCGTTCTGCGAATAACGCAGATTCTCCTCGGTATACGTCTTGAACACTCCCAGCGAAAGAGCCTGTTCGTCGCAGAATCCGGTCCAGACGCCCTGTCCCTTCTCGGCGTGGATAATGGCGGTGCCGGTATCCTGACACAGAGGGAGTTTGCCTTTTGCGGCCACCTCGGCGTTACGAAGGAAAGTGAGAGCTACATATTTGTCGTTCTCTGAAGCCTCAGGGTCGGAAAGGATCTTGGCCACTTGCAGGTTATGGCTTCTGCGAAGCAGGAAACTGACGTCGCGGAAAGCCGTATTGGCAAGCAGCGTAAGAGCTTCCTTGCTCACTTTGAGAATCTTATGACCCTCGAATTCCCCTTCGCTTACAAGTGCCTCAGACCCCGGCACTTTATAATATTCAGTCTGGTCTTCGCCAAGCTGAAACATCGGTGCATACTTAAATTCTGCCATAGTATATTTTAGTTGTTCATCAAATATTCTTTCATAAAGGCGTTGATATCCCCGTCGAGAACTCCCTGCGTGTCAGCAGTTTCATATCCGGTACGGACATCCTTCACCATCTTGTACGGGTGCAGCACATAAGAGCGTATCTGCGAGCCCCACTCTATCTTTTTCTTCTGGCCTTCAAGTTCGGCCTGCTTCTCGCGGCGCTTCTGGAGTTCTATGTCGTAAAGCCTGGATTTGAGGATACGCAGAGCGTTCTGCTTGTTGTCCTGCTGGCTGCGCGTCTCGGTATTCTCGACCATAATGCCCGTAGGTATGTGCCGTACCCTCACGCCCGTCTCCACCTTGTTCACATTCTGTCCGCCGTGCCCTCCGGAACGGAACGTATCCCATTCAATATCAGAAGGATTTATCTCTATGTTTATGCTGTCGTCCACCAGCGGATATACGAACACAGAACTGAACGTGGTCTGCCTCTTGCCCTGGGCGTTGAACGGCGAGATGCGCACAAGACGGTGCACGCCCGACTCGGATTTAAGATATCCGTATGCATAATCCCCTTCAAAGGATATGGTCGCGCTCTTGATACCCACCTCATCGCCTTCAAGGTTCTCGGTAATGGTCATCTTATACCCGTTACGCTCTCCCCAACGCAGATACATACGCATAAGCATAGCGGACCAGTCGTTCGCCTCCGTACCGCCGGCACCGGAATTGATGGTGAGCACGGCACCGAGATTATCCCCTTCAGCGCCAAGCATATTCTTCATCTCCAGATCCTCCACCAGGCCAAGTGCCTGAGTGTAAGCGGCATCCAACTCCGTCGAATCCTCCTCCGTGGCAAATTCCTGCAGCACGTCCAGATCGTCCACCGCCGTACGCGCCTTCTCGAAAGACACTATCCAGGACTTCACCGAGTTGAGGGATTTCATAAAGGACTCCGCCTTTTTAGGGTCATCCCAGAAGCCCGGACGCTGACTTTCCTGCTCTTTCTCTGCCAATTCCGCCCTCTTGTCCTCTATATGAAGACATTTCTGAAGGACATCCACCCTGCCGTGCAGGTCTTTTATCTGTTCCGCTGTAGTCATCGCTCAAGTTTCGCAAGTATTGTCATCACTTAAATCACAATCGCGCAAATTTAGCAATTTTCGAAGATATTTTTAGGTATATTTGCACAGATATGGCTTGCATTGGCATTTTTGATTCAGGGAGCGGCGGGATGAGCGTTCTTAAAGAGATATTGCGCGTTCTGCCCGGGGAGAGATATGTCTATTACGCAGATAATGCCAATTGCCCCTACGGGGAGAAAAGCACGGAATTCATCACCGCAAGAAGCATAGCGATTACGGGGGAGCTGCTCGAAGCGGGTGCCCAGGTGATAGTCGTGGCCTGCAACACCGCCACAGCGGCGGCCATCAAGATCTTAAGAGAGAATTGGCCTGAAGTGCCGTTCATAGGAATGGAGCCTGCCGTCAAACCGGCGGCAAAGGCGTCGCAGACAGGCGTAATCGGCATATTGGCCACAAAAAGCACACTCGGAGCGGAAAAATACCAACTGACCAGAGACAAGTTCGCGGGCGGGCTGAAAGTCATAGAACAGGCGGGCGAAGGTTTCGTGGAACTGGTGGAAAACGGACAGCTGGAAGGCCCGCAGGCGGAGAAAACCGTCCTGCGTTCACTTTCACCGCTGCTGGAAGCCGGGGCTGACACGATAGTTCTCGGATGCACTCACTACCCTTTCCTGCTGCCTGTCCTGCAGAAATTGGCCGGCAAAGACATAAAATTCATAGATCCCGCACCGGCCGTGGCCAGAAGGCTTGTAAGCGTGCTTGAAGACAAGGAGATAGATCTTGACCGCCTCCCGAAGGCCGACATAAAACTGAAATGCAGCGGAACGGAAGATTCCGCCCGCCGCATCTTGAGTTTGTTCCATCAATTCTGAATCTGACCAAGCACCTCGAAATAAGGTTTGCCCGAATCCAGAATCAATCTGTACACCGTATCATCCACCAGGTAATACTCGTTCCCGTCGCTTAAAGTGACTTCGCTGTAGTCGTCAGGCAGCGCCTCTATCAAAGCTCCGGCCGGAGGAAGTATGGTCTCATATCCGCCGCTGCTTCCTTTTACGAAGAAGACTCCGTCATCGTAGTAATACTCCGTTCCTACCGCCGCGTAACTCTGCACAAGACCAAGCCTTGTGGCAAGTATGTAAGATTCAGAGCTCCGCTGAGCGTTCTGAGCGGCATTCTGCTGTATCTGATCATTCTGAGCGGCTATGGTGGCATTGTTCCGGGCTATCTCGCTGTTCTGCTGCGCGATGATAGCATAATTCTGGTTTATGATATTGAACTGCCTGTCATACAAGCTGTAATATGCGAATGAGCATACTACTGGCGAGTAGGCATAAGCATCGTAAGCGAACGTGTATCCATAAGGAGGTCGGCATACATAGTAGGTGCCATCATAAAGCCTGTAATACACACCGTCGCATATATAATACTTCTGCCCCCAGAATATGTCTATATGATAAGATGCCGGGAGTTTGTTCACCCTGTATCCATAATAATGACGACCGTGGTCAAAGAAACGAGACGGATTCTTATGGGAGATGGGACGTCTGTCGCGAGGCGGAACGTGCGGCCCGCCGTGACCGCCCTGACCTATATGTCCCGGCTTATGCCCTCCAGGAGCAGAACCGGGTTTATGTCCATCAGGTGCAGAACCCGGCTTGTGTCCCCCCGGAGCCGGGCCAGGCTTGTTGCCTGAAGGCTTCCCCGGAGCCTGTCCGCCCTGATTAGGGGCTTGCTGATTGACATTATCAGGCCTTCTTGGCTCCTGTGCAGGAGAAGGGCGACGTGAAGCGGTGCTCGTCGAAGCATTGCCCGAAGACACGTTCCCTTGTGGACGCGGACCCTGCTGTGACGGAGACGGAAGCCTGCTTGCGGAAGACTGCGGGCGGGCAGATGCCGGCTGTTTCTTGTCAGAAGAAGATTTCGCAGCGCTCTGCTGCTTTGTCCTGTCCGTCTGCGGTCTGGTGCTTGATGAAGATCGGGTGGTACCGCTTGTAGAACGTGAGGTGCCGCTCGTAGAATGTGAAGGACGCGATTCCCTGCGAGTCTGCGCAGAAAGCGTCGAAGCAGAGGCCAGTGCCAATGCTACCGCCAAAACGGTCGTGGTTAATTCTTTCAGTCTCATAAGCCCTTAGTTTAATTTACCCCAGCAGAGATCTATAGCCTGCCGGACATAATTGGAAATTGTAATGGACAAACCTTTGTATTCCCGAAGAGGGACTTCCCCGCGTGTTATCGCAGTCCGAAGATTAATAGCCTCGTTCTTAAGTCTTTCGATATCCGTTTCTTCAGGAAAGGTCTGTGAAAGTACGCTAAGCATATAATTCTCTATGCCAATCCTGTTTATAGCACGAATCGTGCCATCATACACGTCGAAAATGAGCGATCCGGCGAACGAAAGTCTTTCCGAAGAACACTCAACCACGAAAGAAGGCTCTCCGAAGACTTTTGAACGGGTGACGCTGTCGAAAAAGAGTTCGTCATAAAGGACTCCTCCGTATTCTATTCTTCCGTCCACATATTTCACCGATTGCGGACCGGCGCCGTCTGAAATCATCTCAAAGGAAATCTCGTCTCCCATAAGAATAGGCACGTTATAGCGCGGCTGGGTACGGGTAAGACGCCAGGCCACCATATCCTCATCCTCTTTGGAGATACTGACCTCGTCGAGCATCTGCTCCAGGAGTTCAGAGTCAAGTTTCTGAAAATCATCCATTTTAGGGCATACGAAATACCCCGCCATATCCGCGGCCCCGGGAGTCATCGTAAGATGGTCCTCCCCTGTCGAATAATAATGATGTGAGCGAACGGCACCTCGAAGGATCACGAAACACCTGTACTCCTGAGCGTGACAATATATATACAGGTTAAGCCGCGGTTCAGGCTCACCTTCCACCATAGGGGCGGAGTCCACCAGACGGTAGAAGAGCTTGGCAAGCGATTTCGGAGTGTCCGCGCGTAAGACATAAACTCCCCTGCAATAACCGCTGAAATGGTACAGCTTTGCGTCCTGACCGGCAGTCAAAGGCTCAGGAGAACTTTCCAGAAAATCATCCACCGCCTTCTGAAGAGGCAGCAGAGAATTCGGGATGGCCTGAAAATGCATATGGTCCGGAGCGGAGGCTCCGCTGTGAGGACCGTTATAGAACACGAGATAATCCGGATATTTTCTGGCGAAATCCATCATATCCACGAAATTGTGCCATATCGACTGAGGGCTGTGTATATCCCTTGCAATCACGAAATGATTCGGAAAAATGGGATATGGATTGACCTGCACGTTATAATGCCTGTCTTTTCTGCCTTCGAACTTTATATGGAATTGCGGTGCGGGACGATGAGCCACGCACAGGAAGCAGGGTCTGGACGAGAGTGAGACCGGATCCACCTCAGCGGTGGTAGATGCAATCCTGCACGGATTATGCTGCGCAAGACAGTGCAAATCAAACACTTCAACCTCCTTGACGGCGGCCTGTTTGAGGGACCTGAAATTACTCGATGCAAGCGGCCAAACGGACAATTGGTCCTGCAAAAATTTTGTTATCTCATCCATATTATAACAACGTTATAACAACGCCAACATTTTTTCGTTATACTTCAGGTATTCTTCTTCGAAATCGGGCGTGAACACCCCCGTGCCTATGCCGGAACTTATTTCTTCCTGAGTCCAATACCTTCCCTCACATACTTCATCCCCGTCCGGAGTCGGAGAAAACGAACCTACCGCCACATAAAGGCCCACCAGTTCGACATCTCCCTCCTCTTCCGTGATATAGTTATCCAGGAACTGCGGATTGAATCTCTCCAAGCCAATTTCTTCACGCGCTTCGCGCTGCAAAGCCTGAAAAAAGCTTTCGGAATAATCCACGTGCCCGCCCACGGCTATATCCCACCGAAGCGGGTATTTTCTCTTACCCGCAGATCTTTTCTGAAGATAAATCCGTGAATATCTGTCTATTATCTCCAAATGAACAACAGGGTGCATAAGAGGGTCAGAGGGATTATGGCAGTTCGCACGAGAACTCTGCGCATAAACCCTTCCTATGGAATCCACCACCGGCAGCATCTCGGTTTTTCCACGCTCCTCTCCTATCACAGGCGCCGGCTCCAAAGGATACAGGAGATCAATCATATACCGTTACCCCTAATGATTTCCAATTCCTGCGGAGAATATAGAAGGGAATCCAAAACATCCGGGAAACAATTCATCAGGACATAGAAGCCTATCACGAACAAAGCGGCGATAAAAAACAGCCAAAGGGCGATCTTTAAGACGACGGGCTTCTTTTTCTTCTCCGTATTCTTGACGTCCTGTGCTTTTTCCTGAACCTTGTCCTCCGGGTGTTTCTCTTCGGCAGGGCTCAACCTGACCTCCGGCCTGTTTTTCAAAGACACGCTTTCTAGTCCGAAATACTCGGAATCTATCCTGGCATCCTTGTCCATTATGAAAAAGCGCGACCCGTCGGAAAGGCGGCGCAATTTTCCGAATTCCGGAAGCACCACCACACCTTCCCTGTCCAGTGCACGGTTTATCTGCTTTACGATCTCGTCGGTCTCGGATGAGATTTCCTCGACCGTCTTCCCTGTCTTTTTCGAACAAAGCAGGCTGAAATCGGGCTCTTTATCATCCTGCCGCCCCTCATCGCAGATGAATTCCAGTCTTCTACAGGGAGGATTGATAGTGAAACCGTTGTCGGATATGCCGGCCGGCTGGGATTTAATAACGAATGTTCCCAAGCCGGGGACCGCCACTGCGTCCCTTTCCGTAGCGAATTCGATAAGCAAAGATGTGAAGGTATCTATAGTCATAACTTGACAAAGTTAAATATTTTGTTGATTTTTTTTGAAAAATCTTTGCGCATTTCGAAAAATGTAGTACATTTGCAATCCCGTTTGAGCGGGAAAAAATTCCTCTTTAGCTCAGTTGGTTAGAGCACCTGACTGTTAATCAGGGGGTCCTAGGTTCAAGTCCTAGAAGGGGAGCAACAAAAGGCAGCCGTCAAGGTTGCCTTTTCGGTTTTATGGCAAATTGTTATCTTTGCGCAGTATTTACCTGTTAAACAATGTACATTTTGAAAAAATTCATTCTTCTGGCTATCCCTGCGCTTCTGCTTTTCGGAAGCAATGCGGCAAAAGCTGAAAGCCCGGAAAAGAGAGAAAGCCTTCCGCACGAGATCAGGTTCGGCGTCGGAGACCAGTTGTTCGAGCATTTCGTATGGCAGAATCCGCTATATATCGTCAAGAATATGAGCGAATCCTACACAAGAGATTACAAAGAACGATACCGCTACAGTCAGCATTTCTTCGCTGAATACCAATGGCGCTTCCGCCGCAGATTGAGCGTCGGTTTTCAAGTGGACGGTTCGGCCTGCTGGTGGGATCTGGTTACGAGAAACGGACTTGGGAATGAAATCAGCCGACAGAAGAACCAGAATTTCTGGAATCTGACTTTGATGCCCACACTGCAGTTCAATTGGATGAACAGGGACAGATTCAGCCTCTACTCTTCCCTTGGCATAGGGCTTGGCATAAACGGAGGAAGCGAAACTGATGCCTATGGGAACCACACCTTATGCGGGCTGGCATTCCAGTATACTCTTCTGGGGGCAAGCCTCGACTGGTCGAGATGGTTCGTCTTCGCCGCCCTGGGAGGGCTCAGTTCGGCCAAAGAATACACGACAGATATCTTTATGCTCAACTCCAGGATTATCTCTCTGGGGGCTGGATTCAGATTTTAAAAAGACTCCGATATGAAAAAAACAATATGTCTTACAGCCGCGCTTGCCGTCCTGTCACTTACCTGCTGTACGCGCAAGCAATACGAATTCGTGAGTTTCAAAGGACTCGAAGGTGCTGACGAAACGGCATTCAGCGTCACTTCGATGAAGACAACCAGCCTTGCAGGCGGCATCCCGCAGGACTGCATCGTTCCCGAGGAGCTGCAGGAAGACACCAAAACCACCTCCACGACAGGACCTTCACTGCTTTCGAAGATATTCGAATACTGCCAGGGAGATGTTCTGCAGATAGCGGGTACATACCAATCCGTCAACCTGACCACTTTTGAGGATATTACGCTTTCAGGCAAAGTGCTTCTTCCTAAAGGCAGAAAACCGAAAAGATACATAGTGGTGAGCCACTACACCATAGGCAGCAACGCGGAGGCTCCGTCGAACTGTTTCCCTCTGGAAGGCGTTCTCTGCGATATGGGATACGCTATGATATTCCCTGACTATCAGGGATATGGAGTGGATTCCAAGAACATACATCCTTATCTGGTGATGGACCAGACGGCTTACGACGTATGTATGATGTACATAGCCGTAGCCCAATATCTCAAAGGGACTGACTATGAACCGGAGAATCCTGAAATCTACCTTATGGGATATTCGCAGGGGGGAGCCACCACGATGGCGGTGCAATATCTCATAGAAAGCCTCGGAGCAGACATCTGGGAGATCATCTATGACATTCCGTTCAAAGTCAAACACGTCTTCGCGGGCGGAGGGCCGTACGATGCGAGAGCCACCTACAACGAATTCATCACTTCGAACAAGGTTAACATCCCTTGCGCCGTGCCGCTTGTGATTCAGGGAATGTCCACCGGAACAGACCTCGACATAGATATGGAGAAACTGCTTCAACCGTGGATTTACAATAAACTTGACGAATGGATCAACTCCAAGAATTACTCCACCGCACAGCTCAAGCACCTGATGGGCACCACCACCACGAGCGACATTCTGACTCCGACGGGGATGGATCCTACCAGCGACGAAGTGTCCGAGCTGTATAAGAAACTGAGCGAGAACTCGATAGTGGCGATGGACTGGACTCCGCAGGCACCTGTCTATATGCTTCATTCTATGGATGACGACGTGGTTCCTTTCGTCAACGCCACCAAGGCCAAGGTCAAATGGGCCAATGCCAACATCCAATACAATTTCGGGCACTACGGCTCACACACGAAAGCGGCGCTCCGTTTCATCTATTCCGTAAAAACTTGGCTTAAAGAAGAAAACTGATATGAAAAAGATTACTCTGAGGATATTGTTCACATTGGCCTGCGTTCTGATCCTTTACTCCTGCGACACCCAGTCAAAGTATTTCACCACCGGGGTCACGCTTAAAATGGACATAGCGCAAACAAGCTGCGGATTCATAGAGGCGAAGTTCCATACCAGTCAGGATGCTTATTACTATATAGCGGCAGAGCCTGTCAGAGAAGGGGTTGACCCGATGAAAATCAGCAACCAGTTTATGACACTCGCGCTTGACTACGCATATAAGGAATATATCAACTGGCGCTTCGACCTCCTGTATAACGGGGTGGAGCATATCGCGCCTTTCTCAAGCCACAGTCTCCAGTACGGCGACCAGGACTATTTCTTCACCGACCTGAAGGCGGACACCGATTACTGGGTGTTCGGATTTGTAGTTGACCCGAATACCAACACCCCTTGCGGAGATCTGATGCTGCAGACCGTGCACACCGACGCAACAAGCCAGATCAAAGTGCACTTCAACTACAGAGTCAATGACACTTGGGATTACGTGTACCCTTACGATGAGAACGAGACACTGATTTCCATCATCCCGTGGATAGGCGAGACCGTGGACAGCACGCATCTTCGTGACGAGATCAAACCGGACGCCCCGGGCATATATTTCGCCCAAAGGTTCGAAGAACTCAGGACAAGCGATTCTGCCAATGTCTTTTACGGTATGTACGCTCACAACAACAACGGACTCGGAGACGGCACGAGCGATACCGAGTTCATAGAAGGGCACACCTATTACACGGCCATAGCCAGCTTCGACGGTCCGCTGATAATGGAAGGCGAATATAAAAACTGGAATATCTACAAATTCAAATGGTCCGCCGGTCTGAAACAAAAATTCACCCCCGCGGATGACACCTTGGGGGCTTGGTAACGAATAATACTGATCTCCCTTCTCTAAAAAGAGAATTTATAGGCGACACATAGGATGAAAGCCCCGGCGCTTTCCCAAGAAAGGGACTTCAATTCGGTCCCTTTTTTATTTGTATCTATCTCCAGGTCGCGGGTCCAGTTGTACATAGCCGTGAAATCCAGGCTGTGCTGCTTGGAGAGTTCCCATTCCAGGCCAAGAGCTCCGCGCAGACGGTTGATATAGGCATCATCATAACCCAGGAATTTATAGTCGGTATACTCCTTCGAGGTCTCGCTCCAGGTTGCGGAGCAGCGCGGAGCGTTGAAGATGTTGCGCACTTCGAAGTAGGCGTACGGTTCTATCTTGTTGAGAGCGCGGTATTTCACCACGAAACGGGACTTCAGCTGCAAAGGATTGAGCACCTCCTGATAAGGGTTCACGTCATAAGTCTTATGGGTCAGCTGCAATTTCTCCCGAAGAGAAAAGCGCCAGGGACCGGCATCGTATTGGCCTGTAAGATTAAGGGAGAAGCGGTGACGGGCTTTAAGTTCATCGGAAGAATTGAAGTGCCCTATGAAAATGTACTCTCCACCCACCTTGAAATAATCACATACCTTATAGTCCAGGCCAATGCTCGCCTGATGGCGTTCGACCCCGGCGAGCGACTCGCGGGTCCTGAGTTCATATTCGGCGTTCAGATGCAGGCCCTTGGCAATTTTCCAATCCGCCCCGGCCGAAGTTCTGGTGCTTACCGGGGTGCCCGTGCGGGCGTAAGAATTGGCCTGAAAAACAAATAATGCCAATATAGCTGATGCGGCGGGCGTGAAGCTGCGAAAAAGTTTTCTTGCTGTCATATTAAAAATTCTGATTCTCCTGAAACTGTTTATTTCTCGTAATTCCACCTATGGTCGACGGAGTTCGACTCCCATTCACCTGAAAATAGACCTTAATATACGCGGAATCTTTCAAAAAATCGATATTGCCTATCTCGACATCGGTGATGTCAAGGCCAGTGCGCTGCCGAAGGTCCTTCAGGAGTTCCTCCCGGCGCTGCGGAACCACGAGATCCACGCGGTCGTAAAGAATCAGCTTGGAAGATGTTTTCTTATGCGAGCTTCTGCTTTCAAGCACCCATATAAGGATGAGTACGAGAAGATTGGCAGAGGACATAATGAGAAGATCCCCCTGATTCAGAGAATAATGCGCCGTGCTCTCCCCCGCATCCGATATGGTGAACAAAGGGGTGAGGCCGTTGACCGCGGCGAGAGCGATGATCACGAACAGGTACGTCATCTCGCGTATGGGCACGGTCTCCGTACGATAGCGTATGACCCCGAAGATGGCGAACAGACCCAAAGTGAGGCCTACCCCCACATCCACTCTTCCCATAGCAAAGAGAAGCAGCAGCATAGCCGAAGAAAATATCAGGAAAGTGAACACGTAATCTTTCCTGCGGCTTTTCGGATAATAAAACAGATGCACTATCGCTGCGCATACCGCCAGATTGACAAAGAAGCGAATTGCCAATTCACAAAGACTCTGAGCGGTGCTCATCGACGGATCCAGAATGTTCTGAATGCCCAGAAGATCACTGTCGTCTAAAGCGGCTGAAGGATAACCGGATTGTAACATTTCAAATATATGTTTTTGTTTATTCTCTCTATTTGTCTGATTTTCAGCTTAAATCTGCCCGGAAGCACGTCCGGATCGCTAAGCGCCACCCCTATGCAATATTTGCTTATCCTCTCCTTCTTGACGCGATGGGAGAGCAGAATGTCCTGCATCTGCGAATGCAGCCGTCCGTCCTGTTTAAGCTCTATTATGACAGCCTGTCCAAGATCCGCCGGAGAAAGGGTCCTGAGATTAAGGAACTTCACGTCAAGATCTATGGTCAGCCTCTCGGTAAGGGCCCTGTTTACCAGAGTGATGCGTTTGAATGATGTCTCAAGCGAAGGCGTGAGGCTCTCCGGAGCGAACGGCGTCCTGCCTTCCAGCCAGGAGATGGCCTGAGAGGACTGTCTGAAGTCCGCGAATGCCTGCGAAGGAAGAGGAATCCTTTTCTTTTTTGTCCTTCCGTGATTGTTCTTTCTTTTCACCTCGAGGTAATACTGCTCCGTTCCCACGTAGTGGCGCGTACGCACCTTCTGCCTGTCCGCCTTACCTCGCCGATGATCCGAGAACATTTTGAGATCCCCGGTATCAAAATAAAAGCTGTCATACTCGTGAAGACGGCGTTCATCCTGAGTGAAGACTCTATATCCGCAGTCCAGGGCGTCCTGGAGAATATCGTATATGGCTACGCTGTCAGTGAGATACTTGCTGTCTATCCTGTTCATCAGGCGTATGGAATCCATCTGGGAAAGAGTAATCTCCGGAAACTTTTCCAGCAGTTCACTTACTCTCTGCAGGTATGTATTCATACATCTTATATCTTTTAAGCCGGCCCTTGGCGTCATAGATGTATTCCGTCTTCCTACGTCCCAGCTCATCATACTCGTACTTGCGTATATTGTCAAGCTTATTAGCCTTATTATAAACAAGTTCTCTTTCGACTTTCCCGTTAGGACCGTGTTCATAGCGTTTTCTCCACTTCTGCCCGCCGCCGTCGTATTCAATTTCTTCGACCTTCTTGCCCAACTCGTTGTATATGGTGACGTGATCCAGAACTTTCTGGTTAGTAGCCGCATCCACCTTCCATTCCTTAACGGTCATATTGCTCTTTGACGGCTTCTGCGTCTCCTGTGCGAGGAGTGCCGCCCCTGGCAGAAAGAGCATCATCATTGCCAATATCATTATCTTTTTCATACTCCGGTTTTTCAACAGTATAATTACTAATTATGTCACCCTTTCCCTAAATCCCCTTCCTTGGGAACGGGACTTGCTTTCGGCCGCACGGGAAAATGCAAAATTAACAATTAATTATCATCTTCCGCCAGGGCCGCCGCCTCCAGGGTTTCCGCCGCCACCGGGATTGCCTCCGCCTCCAGGGTTTCCGCCTCCAGGGTTGTCACCACCGCCTGAAGATGAAGTGGAAGCCGTGACCGTAGTGCTCTGCGAACCGTATTTGAGAGTGTAACTGCTTCCGCTGACCAAATCAGGATGAGAAAGAACCACCCCGCTGCCTCCCTTTGACGGAGAGGTGAATTCAAGCAGAAGAGTATCCCCGTCATAAAGGGAATATGAAGTGTTTGACGTCCAACTTGTCACCGTTATGACAGGCTGAGTGATGCTTGAACCCGATTCTATACCGCCGAATGCAACCAGGGAACCACCGCTGATGTAAAGTTTGTAATTCTGTTCGGTATTGGCATCGAGAGCCACTTCAGGGCTGCCGCTGCCTACGGCGTAGATGTATCCGCCCTGGATGTACATATTGCCATTGGCATCGAGTCCGTCGTTACCTGAAGAGAAGGCATAGATATCACCGCCGGTGATGGTCATATCCGACCCAGAATTGATCGCATCGTCGCTTGAAGTGGCGCTTATGCTGCCTGCGGAGATGGTGATCTTGCCCTTGGCTTCTATGGCTTCGTGCGCGGAGGCCGCTGCTGTCACGTCCGAGCCGGCGAAGACTATGTCACCGTCGAACTTGATGGCCTTGGCGGCTTTTGAAGAAGACGAAGATGAATCACCCCAGCCAGGCCGGTCCTGACTTGAATTGCCGTAGTTGGAGCCGGTAGCGGTCACGTTTATCGTTCCCGCGTTGAAAAAACCATTTCCATCACAATTTATACCTTTAGCTCCTGTGCCACTGACAGTTATATCCAATGTACCGCCCTCAATGGTGACAGCGGTGTCCGCCTTGATGCCGGCAGCTCCCGTAAGTTCACCATCGACCGTTCCGGTCTGGCTCGTGGAGGTGATTTTTACTTTTCCGTCCTTAAGAATGAATTCTCCGTCGGTGCTTATGCCCTTCTTCCCGGTTGCAGAGACGCTGAGGGACAAGTTGCCGCCGCTTACACTGACATATTCCTTACCGCGAAGAGCGTGTCCCGATGTAGATGTAACGGTTATGACGGGCGATCCGGTGATGCAGAGGTAATCGTCACTTATGATTCCGCCCTTGCCTGTGGCATTCACGTCCAGAGAACCGTCTCCGCTGAATATGAGCTGTCCTTCACTGAAAAGCACCGCCTTCATATCCTCCGTGGAGTTCTCGTCGGGATAATCCCCAGAGGAAGCCACCGCGCCGTCGGCAAGGTAGTTTTCCCCGCTGATTACCACCGAAGTATATTTCTTGCTTTGATTGTTGATGGCAGCTCCGTCGGGATTGGTCAAGTTCAACCCGTTCAGCTGTATTTCCTGCTTGGCCTCACTGTAAAGCTTGAAAAAGCCGTCCGTCGAACTGCCGCTGAGAACATAAGAGAGGCATTGATCGGTGGTGTTGTTGACAGTCACATCATTTCCATCAACACTGACGATACCCAATTCATCGCCTGCAACTACAGCTCCGTCCTCCGAGAATGCTATACTTATGGTTCCTTCCAATACCGTAATGCCGCCGTCATCCGCATCATCCACAGGATCATCCGTGACGGAGATCTGATTGCCGCTGCACGCGGAAAGAATCAGACCGATCAAAGCCAAATACCTTTTGTCCATAATAAAAACGTTTATCCGAATGCGAATTTAGCGGAATGCATCTTCCATTCGCCGTTTTTTCAGCGAATTGGCGGATTTCCTCAGCGAACCGGCCTTCAATAATGAAAACAAAGACTTAATTTTGTGTCGGTTATTAAAGTTTCGCAGGTGCGAAACACCTATATATTCGGACTGTAAGGCCGAAAGCAAGTCCCGTTCCCGAGGAAAGGGATTTAGGGAAAGGGTGACGTAATAGACTCAAAGCGAAGCGTGTGCGGGGGAAAAAAGTTTCGCAAGTGCCGCACAATGCTGAATGACAATAAATTTTATTACTTGCGAAACTAGAGTTGTATGAAGATTCCTCCGAAATATAAAAGTGTGCTGGCCTGCACCGCCGTGTGGGCGCTTATACTTCTTCTCGAAGCGTTTGTCGCGATCTACGACTGCCACTCCCTCGGAATAAGCCAATCTCCGTGGGACTACTTCGTCCACAGGATGTTGCGTCCCACCCTGCCATTTCTGATATTGTTCGCAATTCACGACCTGCTCATCTCGCCGATTCTCATAAAGCGCAAGAAAACGGCCCTTTATATAGTTTGCACGATAGCTGCGCTGGTTTTGTTCTCTGCCTACGCTTTTTATTTCGACAGGCCGGCGCCTCCGCAGAAGCCGATGCACGGGTTGATGGAGGGGCGGCCGCGCCCGATTGGCCCGAAAGAGCGCGAAGCGCAGGATTGGCATAGGGAGGAAGATCCGCACAGACCGGGAGATGAGAGGGAACAGGGAGTGCGTCACGAGCCGGAAATATTCAAGATTCTGTTGGCGATAATGATGCTGGGGGTGAATCTGGGAGTGAAGTATTCAAGCCACTACACGCAGGAGAAGAGGCGGCTGGAGGCTCTGGAGAAGGAGAATCTGCAATATCGTCTGGAGTGCCTGCGGTACCAGATCAATCCGCACTTCTTTATGAATACGCTGAACAACATTCACGCGCTCGTGGACATATCACCCGAAAAGGCGAAGGAGAGCATAGTGGAGCTTTCGCGACTTATGCGGCACGTTCTTTATGACAGCAATGGACCGACGGTGGATTTGAATAAGGAAATAGCTTTCCTTCAGCATTATATATACCTTATGAAACTGCGTTACCCGGAGAATGTCAAGATCTCGTTCGATTTTCCGGACGAACCGGTGAATGCGCACGTGCCGCCGCTTCTTATGGCGACCATAGTGGAGAATGCGTTCAAACACGGCGTAAGTTACGACAAGCAGAGTTTTATCTCCGTGAGCATAAGCGTCAGTGACGAAAAGGTGATATTCAGATGCTCCAACAGTCTCGCCTGCGAGAAGTCGCAAAGTACGGGAGGCGTGGGGCTTGAGAACATCAGCAAAAGGCTGTCGCTCCTTTATGGGGACAGATATCTGCTGCATATAGATAAAAAGGAGGGCCAATACGATGTGCTCGTGGTGCTCCCGTTCGAACCTTCAAGGCAGATATCATAATTTTTTCTGTTGAAAAACTTGATAGTATAGGCTCAATGCTGAAAGTCCGTGGATATTTTTTTTGTAGATAGGTCGTAATACGGCTGAAAGCAAGTCCAGCACAATGCTGAATGACAATAAATAATATTACTTGCAAAACTTAAGTTAAAAATGAAAGTCATAGCGATAGATGACGAGCCGCTGGCTCTCGGACAAATAACGAAATACATCGAACAGGTGCCTTTCCTGGAGCTGTCCGCCTCGTTCACAAGTTCGGTCGAGGCGCGCAAATTCTTGGAGGCCAATATGGTCGATGCTATGTGGATAGACATCAATATGCCGGACATCAACGGAATCGAACTGGTGCGGAGCCTTCCGAAGGCGCCTCTGACCGTCTTTACTACGGCTTACAGCGAGTACGCCATAGAGGGATACAAGGTGGATGCGGTGGATTATCTTCTCAAACCGTTCACTTTAAGCGAATTTATAGCTTCCGCCGAGAAAGTCAGGTCCAGACTCCTTCTGCTGGAGGGGGCAGGCCGGACGGCACAGGACAGTGATTTCGTATTCTTCAAGTCCGATTATAAGATCATCAAGATAAGGATTTCGGATATTCTGTATGTGGAAAGTATGAGCGAGTATCTTAAAATCCATCTGGCGAATGAAGAAACGCCGCGCGTGGTGCTGATGAGTTTCGCCAAACTTCAGGAAAAACTTCCACAGTCGCTTTTCATACGCATACACCGCTCGTATGTCATAAATCTAAGCAAAGTGGCGGAGGTCAGCAGCGGTATGGTGCTGATGGAGGATGGGAAGAGTCTGCCCGTCAGCGAGAGTTATCGCGCGTCGCTGCTGTCAAGGATATAGACGGGAAGGGGCTTTTTAGGAATTACTTAACAAGTTCCACCAAGGACATATCGGTTCAGAGGCGATACGCGCTTCGCGCTATCCCTCCCACTTCGTGGGTCCCGCTCACGGGTGACAGAGGCGGGGCAAGTACGTGACAAGTTCTACGCGGACAATCAGAATCTTATCTGAAAAACGGAAGATCGCTCATCACGCACTGAAGGGCCTACAAGGCATATTGATGATCTTATGCCCCCTTTCAAAACAGGGCCTAAGAGCACTGATGTGCCACTGAGTGCGGTGTGGGGCACATCCGTGATCTTCCGGTTTTCAAAAATGCCGAATGACAATAAATTTTATTGCTTGCGAAACTTGAGTTATAAGAATAATTCTGCTGCCTGTAAGTTTGGCGTGTTTGACGAGGAATCGACTCTTAAAAACCCTCGCTCTGTTACGGCAAAAAATACGCAGACAGGTATTGAAAATCCGGAGATTCTTCATATATTTGCGAGGTAAACAATTGATACAAAATGAATTTGTAAACTTTTTGTTGACATTGTAAAGTAAAACGTGTCTTTCTCGGAGTGAGCTTGTGGCAAGGATTTCTTGCACTGCTGGACTTTTGGGAAGACTACTAATAAAAACTATAATTATGATAAACTTCAACCATTCTTCAGGGTCGGGCGTATTCGCCGACCTGCGCAGTGATTTTATGTTCAAAAAGGCCTTCGAACAGAAGGACATTATGATTCCCTTTCTCAACGATATCCTCGGCACGGACAAGATAGTGGATATCGACTACCGTAATGTCGAACAGCTTGGCCTTGAGCAGGACAGCGCCAAAGTGTATTTCGACCTCTATTGCCATACTTCCGACGGGAAGGACCTTATCGTGGAGATGCAGAGGCGCTCGCAAAAGTATT
>CAVHGF010000002.1:0-54712 GCA_963635625.1 Treponemataceae bacterium
GATTATTTCTTCTTGTAGACTCCGCCGAGTGATACAGGGCCGTCCTCTGCGAGGAGAGGGAATGCACGCTTGGCAGATTCGAATACAGGGCTCTTCTTCTTGGAAGCCGAGTAGTAATCGTAGCTGTGTGAGTCTATGTACTCCTGAGGGTCGGATGCGCCGTCCTTTTCGAAGCGGAATGGCTTCGCAAGAACAGGGCCGCACACACCGTTCTCATCTATGGCGAAAGCGTAGAACAGGCCGTCTGTGGCAAACGGAACATAGCAGTCGGCTTCATAAAACGCATACGTGCCTGACAGGATGGTATAGATAAGATCCTCTCTTGCATAAGTCTTTCCGTCAGCCCTGTAGACATTATAGAAGTACTTTACGCCGGTAGTGCTGATGGTAATAGGGAATACCGCATTTGTTCCAAAGTAACTGTAATCCGGATTTATTTCCGCGATGGCGGCACCGTCATAGTATTTATCCCAGGAGATGTCCACTGTAGCCTCTCCCAACTTGGCCTCAGGGAAGGTGAACACTTCGCTGAAGATAGGATCGCATGCAAATTCGAGTTCGCCGTTCTTGATAGGAATCACGCCGATCTTGCCTTTCTCACCAGGATAAACGGTATATGTCTGATAATCGGCACCGTAAGAAGAATAAAGATAGAAAAAACCCTCTCTGTCAAGACCGAGTGTGGCCATTTTCTCTATCATACCGTTTTCGTAATCGAGAAGGTCCTGTGCAGTACAGTCCGCATTTACAAGTTCGAAGATATAGTCCACCGTGTCGTCTGAAGGAGTGATGGTGAAGGTGGACTCGAATCCCTGGACTTCACCGTCTTCGCGTGTTGCGGTAAATGTCAGCTTGGTAGGATCGCCTGACGCCTTGGTCGTGAAGACTTTCTTGGTAATCTCGGTGGAAGCGGCATTTTCAACGCAGCCGAACACCAGAACGGCATACTCCACCCCGCCCTTGAGTTCATTTACCTCTGAATATTCGTCAGTATATACAGGGAACCATCCGTTTTCTCCGTAAATCCACTGAACAATCTCATCCTTGTCGGTATAATCCGGGAGTTCTGAGGTCCTGAACACAGCGACAGAGAAAGGATCTGAGTTGGACGCTTTTACACTGATGTTCGCGGTACGTGCTTCGATATCTGTAATGTTCACTTCGAAAGTGTTGGCCGACGGTTCAGGTGACTCGGTTTTGAATGCATAGCACTCGAAATCACCGTCCGGGTCGCCCTCTTCCGTAACGTAACCTACTATCACATAATAATCAGTGCTTCCGTTAAGATATTCCACGCTGCCGTCCACTATGTCAGAATTATAACAAAGTTCAGCTACGGCTTCTTCCTTGGTATATCCCCATTCCTCATACGCCTCGACATTGCCCAAGTAGTACTGGACAGCGCTCTCTTTCAGGGTAGGGGCCAATTCGTTGACGTAATTCTGAATGGCAGTCGCCACATAGATAGGCTTAGTCTGGTCGTCGCGAACGATATTCAACACGCAGGTCGAAACGCTTATATCAGTGACGGAAACATCGAAGTGTTTCACTTCCGGTACCGGTACCGGGTCAGGGTCAGGGTCAGGGTCAGGTGTCACCGGGTCTGATTTTTTGTTGCATCCGAAAGAAATCAATGCACAGATGCAGAGGCACGAAAATGCCTTGATAGTTTTTTTGTAATCCATAATGATTATAATTAATAAGTAATACTTGCTTTTTGTCAAAAACCCATCAGCACTTATAATCGTTAAATGACGCTATCTGCCAATGAGTAAAGTTTTTATACACAAAATACCAACTAAACGGCTTCCAAAGCCGTTCCAAATATCACAATTTGTAAGCACTATTCCAAGAAAATCGGACAAAAATTTTCTGTCCGAACTTTTTTTGTACTTTTGCAGGCTATGTCCCGTAATCAGAAAATCAGCTTCTCTCAGATACTCGAAAGCGAGCGTAATCTCACAAGAAAAAAGCTTGAAAGCAAACTCCCCCTTTGGGCCGGGTGCAGCGGAATAGAATTGCCGCAGTCTCTGCCTATGGAGCAGTGCTCTTCCGCCTTATGTGCTGATTTCAAAGCCAATCTGCTCAGAAGAATCCTTCCCGCAACCGGCAGCATAGCGGATCTGACCGGGGGCTTCGGGTCCGACTCCTGGGCCTTTTCCAGGGTCTTCGATCGGGTGCACTACTTCGAGAAGAATGAAGCCCTGTGCCAATTGGCCCGAAAGAATTTCCCTCGGCTTTTCGAGAAAGACAACAGAAAGGCCAACATCGAGTGTACAAACGTGGAAGTTGACAGCAAGGTGATAGCGAATCTGAGCGTGGACTGCATCTACGCCGACCCGGCGAGACGTTCCGAAAGCGGCAAAAAGGTGTTTCTGATAGAGGATTGCACTCCGGACGTAAGATCCCTGCTGCCTTATATCTCTAAGGTAAGTCCTTATCTTCTAATCAAATACTCCCCTATGGCCGATATCACTATGCTTCGCGAAAGGCTGTCGGTGATAGATAATTACCCTGTAAAAAGCATAGGGGTAGTTGGAATCGCCGGGGAAGTGAAGGAACTGCTGGTGCTGATGGGGCGATCCGACGCCGCGCAGACGGGCCTTCCGGAACTGTTCATCGCAGATGTAAAAGACGGCACGGACGAAATCCTGCCTCTTGACGGTATGGACAACGACTCCGTACTTCTGGAAAGCCTTGAGCGGCTTGGAAGCACGGATCATCTTGACAACTTGAACTTTACAAAATGTAAAGTATTGCTGGAGCCAAGCGCCATACTGCTCAAATCAGGCT
Source organism: Treponemataceae bacterium (assembly GCA_963635625.1). Taxonomy (GTDB): domain Bacteria; phylum Bacteroidota; class Bacteroidia; order Bacteroidales; family UBA932; genus Cryptobacteroides. The sequence goes on from CAVHGF010000002.1 coordinate 2,794, forward strand.
ATCAGAATGCAATATGCAGCGTTTATGATGCCAAGAAAATCGGGCAGGACTGTCATCTTTATGTTGCCCCGGAGAATGCCGCGCAAGAATGCGCCGACAAAAAGCTGGAAAATTTTGTCAAGCGTTTCGAGATAGTGGAATGCTGCGAATTGAACAAGGCAGCCTTGAAAGATGTCGGATCGCGTTATCCTAAAGCGGAAGTGACTGCAAAAGGATTGCACCTGAAAAGCGAAGAATTGGCGTCGATACTCAAATGCCGGAGCGGCGTGGCCGCAGACGGCAGGCATTACCACATATTCGGCGTGGGCAACGGACATCAGAAAGCACTTATCGTCACGAAAAAGCTGTCCTGACACGAAAAACTTTACTCATTGAGTCTATTACGTTACCCTTTCCTCGGGAACGGGACTTGCTTTCGGCCTTACAGTCCGAATATATAGGGATTTCGCGAACTAAAAATTATATAGGATCAACGTCGATGATGTAGAGTGCCCCGTACTGAACTTTCAGACGGGCTTTGGCCTCATCCAAATGAGCGTCGCGATCCAGAGTCTTGCGCTCCACCAACTGGCCGGTCTTCTTGTCTTTAATGTCAACCATACGGGTGTAAGGCGGCATACGGAAGGTCTTCCTTTCCTTCAGAAGTTCATCCTCGAATGATATGTCTCCTATCGCGGAATACACGGGAAGCGATGATGCAGTACACTGTATGACAAGATTTTGCGTATGTGAAGCGAAGGAACGGAGCAGCTGCAACGCCTTCTCGTCCGAACGGAAATCGTCTCTGTCGAAAAGAGAATCGGCGTTCAGAACGGCTGTGAGTGCGGTGTCAGCGGTGTTATGCTTGGCAGAAAAAGCAGTGAGAATCTGCGGGTCAAGTCCGGGAAAACGTGTCGCGAAAAACTCCGCCGTCTCCTCTTCGCTCCTGTAAGATCGTATGATGCAAACTTTTTCTTTACAATCTGTCCTTTTCAGCTTGATCAGCAACTTCTTGGAATAGTCACCCTCCATACCCTTCTTTTTCTTCTCGGCCAGGATGTCTATCACATCCAGCTTGCAGGAAGGAGACAATTGGCCTTGAACAAGAGTGTATTTCCCTGTCTTGCAGTTATAAAGACTCTCAAGCGACGGAGTAAAACTACCCAAAACCACCTGTGCTGAATGGATGGACCCCAGAACGATCGCCGTGTCACGTGCGTTATAACGCGGTGCGGGCTCGGGCTGCTTGTGCGAAGAATCCTGCTCTTCGTCCACTATCACCACACCGAGTTTGCGGTACGGAAGAAACAGTGCGCTCTTGGTTCCTATCACGACCACAGGCTTGTCGGCCTTGCGAAGTGTCTGTGCGAGTTTGCGTTTTTTGGCAGGCGTTATGAGGCTGTCGTACAGGAAGACCTGCCCGGGGAACCGACCTGAGATGGCCTGCTGAAGGATGAATGTGTATTCAAGTTCCGGGACAAGCACCAAAGCGCTGAAACCCGCGTCCAGACAGAGGCGGATCTTCTCCATATAATACTCGTTACGATCACTCCCCTCGTATAGAACAGGCTTTCCGGCGCGAAGTGACTCCGGTTTTGGGGTCAAATCGCAGCAGACAGGCGTGTCAGGGTCCGTTTTGCGGTGTTTCTTTTCACTTTCCGTCTTATACTTGGGATAGGCTGCGGCATAGACCTCGCCGAGCGTGCAGAGATAGTAGGACGATATGAAGCGCCATAGTTTCAACTCTTCCGCCGTAATGTCCGGCACCTGCGGAAGCAAAGCGCTGATAGAGTTAACATTATAAGCTGTGGCAGCGGTCTGCCGTTCGGCGCCCACTACCACAGCCGTATAATCATTTCCGCTGAATCTTACTTCCACCCTCTGCCCTATGCGAAGCTCCGTCTCGCTGCTGTAAAGCGGGAGCCAATCGAGTCTGAGGGGAAGAAGCAGATTATATAACATTCGTGCCTTTTTTATCAAGGCATAAATATACGCAATTTCCCGCGAATTTTACTTCACGCTCAATTGGCAGACCGCCTTTTTCAGACCCTTGGCAGAGACTTCCACCTTGATGTCGCCCTCACGACAGCCGCTGCTCACGATAACGGTCAGTTTTCCGCTGAAAAGGTGCATCCGAGGCTGTTGGAAGGACTCCAGACAGGTAGGGTCGCCATTGGCAATGGCCGCAAAAGAACCCGCTCCGCTGACTTTCACCCTCACCTCGCGGCTGTCCACAGGAACAGGATTGCCGTCCCTGTCCACTACGCTCACCGTGATGTAGCACAGGTCTTTTCCGTTGGCAGCCAATGTCTTGCGTGCCGGCTCCGCGACGAGGGCATAAGGATTTCCTGCGGTGCGCACGGTCTTCTGCCCGGCGGCTTCTCCATTTTCATCATAAGAGACGACCCTGATCTCACCTTTCTGATATACCACGTCGTTCCACATAAGACGGTAACGCGGCATAGCCTTCTCTCCCGTGCAAGGGGTCACTCCGTCCGATGCCGCAAAGGTTCTCACACCCTGCGAGACGCCGTTCACGAACAGCTCGGCCGAAGGATAAGAGGTATATACATAGACAGGGGTCTTCTCCCCTTCTCTTCCCGGCCAAGTCCAATGCGGCAGCACGTGAAGCGTAGGCGAAGTCTCATTCCACTGACTGCGGTACAGATAGAACCTGTCCTTAGGAAGGCAGGCCAGGTCTATGGCACCGAACACAGATGAATGGTTAGGCCAGGCGTCCGTGTCATAAGGCGAAGGCTCGCCGAGGTAATCTATTCCTGTCCAGATGAATTGGCCTATGCACCAAGGGTAATCCTCGTCCGCTGCGAAATCGTCATCGGGAATGTTCGACCACTCGCAGTACTCGGTGTCGTAAGACGAGCTCTGATGGTCTTCGTCCAAGCGGTCCGGACCGACCACGACAGGGAAATGGTACACTCCGCGAGAACTTACGGTCGATGCCGTCTCGCTGCCAAGTATCAATTTCTGAGGAAGGACGCTGTATGCCTGAGCGTAACGCGCCGGTTTATAATTGAATCCCGGCACGTCGAAAACAGAAGCGAAGCCCTTGTCCAGAACGGAGTCGAACTGGTCCATACCGCAGGTTACGGTGCGCGTAGGATCCTCCCTGTAGCAGATGTCACGAAGATAGGAAGCGGTCTTCACGCCCTCTGCGGTGGACTGTGACGGCACCTCGTTACCCACGCTCCACATCACTACGGACGGGTTGTTGCGGTAATGCCTTACCATATTGACCACATCCTTCTCCGCCCACTTGACGCCGTCGCCACTGTCCACGTCGAACCAGCGGTGATAGCCGTTCTCGCATTTGGCATCGTTCCATTCATCGAAACTCTCCACCATAAGCATCAGGCCAATCTCATCGCATATCTGCACCAGCTCTTCGGCCGGGACATTGTGCGAAGTCCTCACGGCATTGCAGCCCATATCCTTGATAAGTGCCAATTGATATCGCAGAGCGGACTCGTTGACTGCCGCGCCGAGCGGACCGAGGTCGTGATGCAGGCAGACGCCCTTGAACTTGACTTCGCGCCCGTTAAGAAAGAAGCCTTTAGCTGGACGGAGCTCGACGCTCCTTATGCCAAAACGCACATCCACCTGATCTTCAAGGCTGTCGCCGTCTTCTACAAGAGTTTTATAGTGACGGTAGAATCCGTCCGCCCAGTCAGTGTATATCCTGGCCCCGGAGCAGACCTGCGTTCTGGCGCAGTAAAGCGACGGAGAATCCACGTCCCACAGAGTAGGATCCTCTACGCAGAGTATCTGCGTGATCTGTCCGTTGAAGACCTTCTGCGTGACGGTGTTTTCCGACACCACACGGCCCTGGGCGTCCAATATGCTGGTGCGCAGTGTAAGAGGCTGTCCGTCAGGGGATCCGTCTATCTGCGTGGTGATTTTCACCACGGCATAGTCCTTTCCGACATAAGGAGTGGTGATATATGTTCCCCAAACGGGCACGCTTATCTTCGGAAGTGTCATATATCTGACTTTGCGGTAAAGTCCGGCCCCGGGATACCAGCGCGAAGAACGCGGACGGTTTTCGAGGGTGACCGCAAGCGAGTTGTCTCCTGCCTTGAGAGCGGAAGTGACGTCGCACCAGAACGAATTGTATCCGTTGGGCCAGAAGCAGACTTTCTGTCCGTTGACATATACGGTGGCTTCGCTCATAGCTCCGTCGAAAAGGAGAATGTGCTTCCTGCCGTCGAGCGTGGCTCCGTCAACGGTGAGCGTGCGTCTGTATGCGCCCTTGCCCACATAGGGAAGACCTCCGGTGCGGCCGGTCTTGACTGTCGCCACCGTCTCGCCGTTCTGCGTCACGGCCACCTTCTGAAGGTCGTTGTCCCTGTCGAAAGGACCGTAGATGGCCCAGTCGTGAGGAATGCTCACTTTCTGCCAGCCTTGCACTGCATCCACGTCGTGATCGCGGCGGAATTCCCACTCTTCCAGAAGGACTTCGCTTCTATGCGACTGTTGGGCGAAACACCCCAGACACATCAGCATCGAAACCCACGTCAACACTATCTTGTTCATATGTAAGTCTACCTAAGTTTTGCAAGTAAATTCAAACACAATGCTTGCAGAATTCAACTGATAAATTCTGCAAGCATTGCAACACAAAAACTACTGACTGAAGGCGTCAAGCGCTATTGTAGGCTTGCCGTCAGAGAATGCTCCGAGAGCATATCCATCATTATATCCGAGCGGAGCTTCAGGCTCCCAGTAAAACACTCCCTTGCAGCAGGAAAGAGCCTGCGACTTTTCAAGCAGATAGGTAAGCATCTGCTTGGCCGCTTCTGGCTTGGTAACAGGCATACCTGTCTCACAGATGACCACTTCTTTCCCATAGCTGGCGTAAACCTTCTCTATATTGGCAAGGCACGCATCGGTAGTGGTTTTCCAGTCGGTGCTGTAATCCCCTTTATCGTCGTCCCACCAGCAAGGATAAAGCGACATTCCTATCATATCGTACTTGGCCCCGTTGGAATTGAGGACAGGGAAAATCCTGTTGTAGAGGTCGATGTTCTGGCCACTGTCAAGATGGACGATGACCTTGGCATCAGGGAAGACAGCCTTGGTGGCGTCGTAGCAGGCGGTGGTGAGTTCCGCATAGTTCTTGCCTCCGTTCTGCTTGTAGTCGCCGAGAGGCTTGAGCATACCGCTGCGAGTCTCGTTGCCGGCCTGCACCCATTCCACATCCACTCCGTTGTTCTTAAGAAGGGTAAGAACCTCCGTAGTGTGCTCTGAGACAGCCTTTTTCAGATCTTCCATATCATAAGAAGCCCACTGAGCAGGGACAGCCTGATTGGAAGGGTCAGCCCAGGTGTCAGAGAAGTGGAAATCGATCATTATCCTCATCCCAAGCTTCTGGGCGCGAAGAGATTTGACCAGAACGTCGGATGAGTTGTTCCATCCGTTTTCAGGATTGACCCACACGCGGTATCTGACCGAGTTCATACCGAGCTGCTTCATAAGAGCGGTGCATTCGGTCTGCTCGCCGGAAGCATTGTAGAATTTCATCCCCTGGTGTTCCATCTCGGTTATCCAGCTGATGTCGGCTCCCTTGGCAAAGGCGGTGCGGTCGATGACCACAGGGTCCTCCTTGTCTACAGGAGTGTGTGGAAGTGTGGATGTCGTGCAGGAATTGCAGGACGCACACAAAAGTGCGCCCATACCAATTCCGGAAAACAGTATAGTTTTAAGTTTGAGCATATTATTCGAATTTGCAAGTCATATTCTGAGGGTCGTTGAGATCGATGGTGATCGTGTATGTACCCGGATCTACCGAAGGCATAAAATCGACCGTTCCGTTATCCAGGACTCCGTCAACATCAGCATCAGAGAAGCACCAGTTCCAATCGGAGTTGACTACGAAATGTATTCCGTAAGATCCCCAGGAAGAAACCGTAACTTCTGCGGAGTAGGTCTTGGACTCGGCGTCGAAGGTCATCTGGTTGTCGGTAAGGCTCCAGTTGTTGAAGTCACCCACGATGCTGATGGTCTCCACGGTCGTGTAAGCCCAGCTGCGATCCGCCATATTGACGCTCACCTTGGCATAAGCGGCATCCCCTGAAGGGAACCAGATGTTCCAGCGCGAAGATGCGCAGAAGAGCCTGTAAAGACCTGTGTCTGATACAGGAGCAGATCCGTAAGCCTTGGCCGTGGTGATGTCGTCAGTGTCACCGAATTCAAAATTATACCATCCTGTGAAATAGAAATACCCCTGATACAGACCATCATCCAGAAGGAGCTTGCCTGTAAGTTCAGTAAGATTCTTGTCACCGTCTGCGGTATAGATATAAAGAAGTTCTCCCGTGGCGGCTGCCCAGTCGGCATCTTCAGGCCAAGTGTCTTCGTCATCTCCGTCGTCTCCTCCGTCTTCTCCTTCAGTAAGGGTCCAAGTGTAGTCTGCGACATTGAATACGAGAGTGTAAGTACCTGCCGTTTCGACCGTTACGCTTGCTCCTGCGGCATCTGCACCGGATACGAATTCGAAGGTGCCGTCAGAAGAAGGAACGAGAGAGAACGGATAATCTGTTCCTGAAATGCCGGCGTCTGTTCCCGTAGTGGTGTCGAAGCGGTGTCCCGTGCCGCTTATCGTAACCGTAGTGTTGTCAGATGAAGTGGTGATGGTTCCGGTATATCCCGACGCGCTCTTTGCATATTTGAGCTCGACTGCGGTTCCGTCCACGGTAGCGCCAACCGTAGGGGCATATACCTGCCACCAGATACTATTCTCGGTGTCGGCGAATACGTATTGGCATCCTGAAGGCTCTGCGAACCAGCAGTTGTTACTTGAATTGGCCACGAGAGAATATGCTGTCCAGTCAGAGTTACAACCCCACTGTACTCCGTCGGCGGCGACAAAGAAGCAGTTATACCAGCCTGACGGGGTGACGGCAAAGCCCTCGAAAAGTGCAGGGGTGGCGTCCTTGCAACGGAGCGTGGCGAGAACGCTCTCGGTGTCGTTCTTATCAACTATCTTCATTATTCCTGTCTCCACAGCATAAGGAGTAACCTTGATATTCAGCGCTTCGCTGCTGGTGTAGGTCTTGCCGAGAGTAACGCAGAGACGCACGTAGATGTCGTACTTCTTGACTTCCGTAAGGTTGAGCTTGACAAGTATCTTGCTCAGTTCGTCGCCAGTGAGCTGAAGTGCGTTTTTGTCCGTATCCACTGCCACCTCGGTGCAAGGAACGAAATCATCGGTATAAGAGAACTGGACGGTCTGAGATACCAGATCGCTCGGAAGAGCCACCGTAGGATCGCTCGCTTCTGCCTGAGAGACCTGATCCCAATAAAGGGTGAGGACCAGGGCCGAGGCTTTGTCCGTGGTGAGGACGATGTCCGTGGTGCTCGCATTGATCTGTACTGGCGCCTCCGGGGTTTTCACTGTCAGCTTCTCCCCGTCCTTTTCGCAGGCACAGAGAAGAGAAGCGATAGCCAAAGTGCTATATATAAAGCGTTTCATATTACCTTTTTATTAGAATCCATATTTTACATTGATAGCCTTGAGCGCCGGATTGGCCGAAAGCTCAGCCTCAGGGATAGGCAGATACTGATATTTGTCATCCACATCCTTTCCGTCGAGGACACCGCCCTTCCAGTTCCAAGAATAGCCTGAAGTGTATTTTCCGAAGCGGATGAGATCCGTGCGGCGTGTACACTCGGTATAAAGTTCGCGGGCGCGTTCATCGAGGATGAAATCAAGGGTGAAATCTTCGTCGCTCACCTGCCCGAGTCCCTCGCCGAATGCACGGCTGCGCAACTGGTTGACGTACCCCAGGGCATCGGCGCGTGAAGCACCTGCACCTCCCCTGAGCACTGACTCTGCGAGCATCAAGAAGACATCTGCCAATCTGAACACAGGGAAATCGGTCTCGGCTCCGTTCACACGAGTGTCGGAAGCGGTTGCACCCTCATCTGTCACATTGGTCCATTTGTTTATAAGCCAACCGGTTGTGGTCTCATCGTGACCGGAGATGGTCTTCTCTCTGTCCTGATATACGTATTTGGTATCTCCTTCCACCTTGTACCAGCCTTCATCCGGAGTCTCGCTGTAAGCGGCGCGGTTACGGCTGCCGAAAAGCGCACGGCCGTCACCGTCCTCGAACTTGTTCACCAAATCCGGACGGGCTCTCAGACAGTTCCAGTAAGTAGCCACACCGAAGTCCTCGGTCATACCGGCGTCGTTGTCGAAACGTGTGGCGCATACGAGATAAGTTCCTGCTCCCCAGGCCACGGTGTTGGTGGCGTTGCAGGCGAGAGCGAAGATAATCTCGTTTGAACGCTTGTCGTTGTCGGCGTTGAAAAGCTTCTTGTAATCGCTTTCAAGGCTGTAACCAAGAGCGATGATCCTCTGGCAGGTCTGTATGCACTCGTCGTAATGCTTTACGCCCGTATACACCTCCGAATTGAGGTAAAGACGTGCGAGAAGTGCGAGGGCCGTTCCTGTCGTGGCGTGTCCATATTTACTTGCAGGAAGAGCTCCATCTGCGGACAGGTCATTGAGTTCACTTACCAGGTAGTCGAAGATCTGACTGCGGTCATAAGTGGTCGGTATGTAAGATCCTACAGGGTCGTTCTCGGTCACGAAGTTCATCGCAGGGAAGAGGTCCAGGGCGTGTGAGTAGGCGATGGCACGCAGGCAGCGCGCTTCATTGCGCCAGAGAACTATCTTGGCCTGATCCTCAGCGGAGAATTTGGAGATGGCATCGTCCGTAGAGTTTCTTACGAATTCATTGGCAAGTGCCACTATATTATATATATGGTAATATACGGCTGAGATCCACGCGTCGCCTGCTGTCCAGGAGAGGTTGTTGAGATCCGTGGTGCTCTCGCCGGCCGCCCAGACATTGTCGAGGTTGTCCGTTGTGGCTTCCTCGAACATTATGAGGGCGCGCGTGTAATTCTGGAACCTGTCGTCATCTGATATGGACGAGAGATTCACTATCATAGATGTGTATATGCCGGACAGGACGCTTTCATAATTGGCAGGATCGGCATAGACATCCTTGGAAGTGGTGTCTGTCTGCGGATACTGCTCCAGAGAACACGAAGCTATCGCAAGTGCGGCTGCAAATATTGAAATTATCTTTTTCATATTCATTCGCTTTTAAAAATCAAGACCGAGGCTGAGAGAGAAGATTCGAGGACGCGGATAGAATGAGCTGTCGAATCCGTTAGGAACTTCCGGGTCAACTCCCGAATACTTGGTCAGGGTGAAGACGTTCTGCAGGAGAGCTGACACTCTCAGACCGCATACTTTATTGATCTTTCCGAAGTTATAGCTTACGGAGAGGTTGTCCATCTTCAGGAACGACGCGTTTTCGACATAGTAGTCAGAGTAGAATTGGCGTGTCTGGAATCCTGTCTGCAGATAGCTTGAATGGAGGTTGTTGAGCTGAGGAGCGCTGTATTTCATAGTCTCCAGGGCGCCCGTGTTCACCGCCATAGCGTTATAAACATAATTGCCGATGCTTGCGCGGAATGCGGCGGATACCGTGAGCGCCTTCCAGGTGAGGGAGGTGTTGAATCCCAACAGAAGGTCTGCCGCAGGCGAATGATAGCAATACCTGTCGTCTATGGTGATTACGCCGTCGTTGTTAAGGTCGGCATAGGCGCCTTCGATAGGGCTTCCGTCCTCATCATAAAGCTGTTTGTACACGAAGAACGAATAAGGAGCCTGACCTTCGGTCATCACCTGCACGTATTTGCCGTCGATCGTAGGACCCACCAGAGTCTGTGTTACATTTCCGTTATCCACGAGCGTAAGGTTGGTGATCTTCACGTTCTGCCAGGTGAGGTTAGCTCCGAGAGTCCAGGTCAAATCCTTGGTCTGCACGGGGATAAGGTTGAGAGAAGCCTCTATTCCGCTGCTTTCCATATTGCCGACGTTGGTGGTGATGGTCTTGGCGAAGTTCGTACCTGCGGCCGTAGGAACGGTGGCGAGAAGGTCCCTGGTCTTACGGGTATAGTAGTCGAGGCTTCCGGTGATTCTGTCACTTAAGAAACCGAAATCGAAACCATAGTTCCAGGAAGTGGTGGTCTCCCACTTGAGATCAGACACGTAAGCAGAAGGAAGCCAGGTGTTTATAAATGTTCCGTTGGATCCTATGTACTGGCTGTTTGTAGTTCCCGAATAGTATACCGGAAGATAGTTGTAGTCGCCTATTCCGTCCTGCTGACCCGTCACGCCGTAGCTTGCGCGGAGTTTGAGGTTGCTGAGAACCTGCGAGTCCCTGAGGAACTCCTCTTCGGTGAGGTTCCAGGCGAGAGCCACCGACGGGAATGTACCCCAACGTGTCGACGGAGAGAAACGGGACGTGCCGTCACGACGGACCGTAGCCGTGATGAGGTAGCGTGAATCATAAGAGAGGTTGACTCTTCCGTAGTAAGACATAAGCGAGTGTCTGTAGTCGGAAGCCTTGTACGCTCCGTTAAGACTCTCTCCTGCAGCATTATAAATATCACCTGCAGAGGTGGTGGACTTCCAGTACTGCGTATCGTAACCGGCAGTGGCGTCTATCCTTATCTTGTCTATGGAAGTGCTGTAGTTAAGGTATGTGGTGAACAGGCTGTTGTATTTGCGCGCAGGACCATAAGGAGCATAATAACCTTTCTGGTCGTAGTTGGAAGCCGCCGTTTCCGGGATGGAGGTGTAGCCGCTTCCCTGTGCGAAATCGTAGCCGTAAGCCATATGAAGCTTGAGGTCAGGCAGGAAATGCATACGGTAGTCAAGTTCGCCGTTTGCTATCACGCGGTATACCTCACTCTGCGCATCTGTCTGATTGATAAGACCCAGAGGGTTCTTTACGGCCTCAGGGTTAGGTTTTCCGCCGGTAGAGATCTCGGTGTATCCGCCGAACTCGTCACTTCCCGAATATACAGGGAGCGTAGGGTTGAAGGTGGCGGCGTTCCAGATGGCCGTGGTAGGTGCGAAATGATTCTTGTTGTATGCGCCCTTCACGTTGAACCCTAGTTTGAGGTAATCTTCGAAGAATGAAGGGTTTATGGAAAGATTGGCAGTGGTACGCTGAGCGTTGTCGCTCTTGAGGATACCGTCCTGGTTATAGTAGCCCAGCGATGCGCGTATTGGCACGTGCTTGGAAATGCGTCCGTTGAGGCTGACCAGATTGTCCGTTCCGAAGGCCGGAGTGTAGATCTGGCCGTTCCAGTCCGTGCGCGAAGTCCCGAGAAGTGAGGTGTATCCCTCGCCCTGTGCGTTCACCACATTGATGAAGTCGTCGGTCGAGAGCATATCTGCCAATCTGGTCTTCCACTGTACTGACTGTGTGGAGTTTACACTGACAGAGAGTTTGTTGTTCTGACCTTTCTTGGTGGTGATGATGATGACACCGTTCGAAGCACGCGAACCGTAAATGGCTGTAGATGAAGCGTCTTTTAGCACCGTCATACTTTCGATGTCGGCAGGGTTGATGAGCGACAGGAAGTTACCGTCGTTACCGCTGATACCGCCTATTTCAAGAGGAATTCCGTCAAGTACGATAAGAGGGTCGTTTGACGCGTTGAGTGACGCTCCTCCTCTGATTCGTATGGTGCTTCCGGCTGTAGGTGAACCGCTTGAAGACATAATCTGCACGCCGGCCACCTTACCGTTGATGAGCTGCTCCGGTGAGGATACCAGACCGTTGTTGAAGTCCTTGCTCGAAACGGATGACACCGAACCGGTGAGGTCTTTCTTCCTGGTGGTACCGTAACCGACTACCACGGCGTCTCCGAGCATCTCCGTGTCAGGAGCGAGGATGACATCTATCCTGCTCTTCCCGTCCGTAGGGATCACCTGGGTCTTGAAGCCCAGATAAGAGAATGTCAAAGTGGCACCCTGAGGGACCTCTATGGAATATTTTCCGTCTACATCCGTAGGAACGCCTGTCGTGGTTCCCGTAATGAACACCGTCATTCCTATCATAGGTTCTCCCGTGTCTTCCGATACGGTGCCCCTTACGATATGGCTCTGACAGAAAGCCGTGGCACAGACGAGCGTGCCTGCAAGAATGGCTGATAGTTTCAGAAACGTTTGTTTCATATCGATATTGTTATTAGTTAGTCTGCTGGTTACGTCCGTTAAGCCTTATCTTCGGGAGGGTCCGGAAGACAGAACGGACTTTACGGCTGCAAATTTATAAAAAGGTCCTTTTACGGCAGTATAACAAATCGGACATAAGGTAAAACAAATCGGACATCTTGCGTTTTTGGCGTCCAAATTCTATATTTGCCCTTGATGAAAAGACTTCTGCGCTTCATAGAGTGCCTGACTGCCACGCTCTTGAGCATTTCGCTACAGGCGGCCGCCCCTTCCGGACGGTTCACTCCCGTCGTCCTGCCTTCGGGACAGGTAAGTTCCGTATTCGCCATATGCCAAGATTCGGCAGGGTTCATCTGGATGGGTACGGACGAGGGCCTGCTGCGCTACGACGGCTATGATTTCAGAAGTTACAATTGGCAGAAAGACGATTCACTGTCGCTGGTGAACAACATAGTCAACACCCTGTGCTACGATTCGGGAAGAGACAGGCTTATCATAGGCACGGACAAGGGTATCAGCGAGTACAATCCTTTCACGGACACCTTTTCCACGATAAGCGGAAGCCGGGGCAAACACGTCAAATCAGTCTATACTCAGGGCCCGCTGCTTTATGCCGCCACCACGACAGGGCTCTATCTTTTCGAAGAGAGGCAAGCCAGGAAGATGCTGGACGGACACTTCACCATTATAAGGGAACTGCTGTCTGGGCTCTGGGCGGGATCCTATGAGGCGATCTACCGCTACGACGGAAAGGATTGGCATAGATACGACCTGTCGGGCATTCTGAAGACAAAAAATATTCTGGTTCTGGACATCTGCGAAGACCTTTCGACAAAAGGGGCTCTATGGATAGGTGCGGAGGACGGTCTGTATCACTACCTTCCGGACAAAGGGAAATGCGACAGAGTGCTTCTCAAGGGTGTGCCTGTCAAGACTTTCCTTCCAAGCGGAGACGACCTGTGGATGGGAACCGACAACGGAGTGGCCGTTCTGCAGGAGGGTGAAGAGGTCACGTTCTTCAGACACGATGTAAAGGACTATAACTCCATACCCAACAATGTAATCTGGGCCCTGGCCGCTGACAATTCGTCCAATATGTGGCTGGGGACGGACCACGGAGCCGCCACCTGCGATCTGGCACAGGCGTTCAGATTCACGGGCGTGGACAAGATAACCGGAGGCAACGCCGGTCTTGACATAGGACTTATGAGCGTGGGCGGCCGCTCCGGGATCTGGCTTGCCGGACGAGACGGGCTCATCTGCAGCAACACGTCCCTGGACAAAGGGTTCCATCTCAAGGCGGACTCCCCTTCCGTTCACGGAAAGCTTTCACATAATAAGGTGCGCGACCTTTACGACGACTCTTCCCGACTCTGGATAGCTTCCGACGGAGGCCTTGACTACTATGATTATGCGCGCGCACGCGTGTACAACTGTCATATCACGGAGCCGACTTCGACTTTCAGTTCGAACTGGATGTATGCCATAGCGGAAGACGAAGCTCACCGCCTGTGGCTGGGGACTTATGACGGAGGGCTTTTCTGTGTGGACAAGAAGAAAATCCTCTCCGGAAGGGGGAATGTCGTCTGTGACCTTCATCTGAGCACGTCATCAGTTCCTGCCCTGCAGAGCAATATAGTCCGCGCCCTTGCCTGCAAGGATTCACTTCTTTACGTAGTATACGGTAGTTCTCTGGACATCTTTACGTTACAAGGATCTCAAATAGAGAAGAAGCAGAGTCTGCGAATGCCGGACGACACTTTCATCCTGACCATAAAAAAGAGCGACGGAGCGCTGTGGATAGGAACGGACAGATTCCTTTACAGGCTCGAGGACGACGGGAGGCCGGAAAAAGTGTCGGGCTTCGAGAGCTATATGATGTCCCTGGACATATACGACGGCAAGATATGGGTGGCCGGCAAGAACGCCCTGGCCTCTTACGACCCGCAGACCTGCAAATGGCAGCACTACCCTACCAACGGACTTCCGCTGATGAGCATATGCCACGTCGGCGACAGGGTGCTTCTCGGTACGGTGGACGGTCTGCTCGAGCTGTCCGCGGACAATGCTCTCAGTAAAGAGACTTCCCGCAATCCGGTCAGAATCACTGAATTGAGAATAAACGACCGTGTAGTGCAGCCGGGAGTCAAGTACGACGGGGTCGCCATCCTCGAAGAGAATGCCAATTTCGCCTCGACGATCAAGCTGCCAAGCAAGCGCAACTCGTTCAGCATCTCCCTGTCGGCTTTCAGTTACGGCCAATCGGACGACACCTTTCTTTATCGCCTCAAAGGGTTCGATGACAATTGGCGCCAATTGAAGAACAGCACCAACAAGGCGACCTTCATCAACGTCCCTTCCGGACACTACCGTTTCGAGTACGCCCTGCTTAACGATACCGCTGTGCAGGAGAGCGGGGTGTCCTTCATAGATATAGACATAGCAAAGCCTTGGTATCAAAGCACTTGGGCTTATATCCTGTATATTCTCGCCGCCGCGGCGCTGCTGCTTCTGGTGTATTTCGAGCTGAGCATACGGCATCGTCTGAAGATGGAGCATCTCGAAAGGCAGCGCGCCATCGATATGGCGAACAGCAAGACTGAGTTCCTCGCGAATATAGCACACGATTTCAAGAGTCCGCTGAGTATCATTATGGGATTCATCTCCGGGATGACGCAGCGGGAGTCGGATTCGATGAAGACACGCGAACTGCAGACCGTTCAGAAGAATGCGGAGATAATGAACCGCCTGCTGCACAGTATGGCCGAGTTCAATGCGGACGGATCATCTATGCTTTTCGTCCCTACCCCGGTGTCCATTCCCGACTTCGCCAGAGACGTGTGGATGCGTTACAGCCAGGTGTTTGCGGACAAGGGTATCAACTGCCGTTTCGTGACGGACGACATCAACTATCTGTTCCTGATAGACAAGGTGCAGATGGAGTCCGCCCTGCAGAATCTTCTGTCCAACGCACTCAAGTTCACGCCTCGCGGAGGGAACATACTGATGTCCGTAAGCAAGGTCGATCAGAGTTCGGAAATGGTTTATGCCGACATCAAGGTGGAAGACACGGGCTGCGGGATTCCGGAAGACGAGCTGCCTAAGATATTCAACAGGTACTATTGCGGAGAGTCGTCCAAGAGAATGAACCCGTCAGGGACGGGAATTGGCCTGGATATAGTAAAGCAGGTGGTAGAGCTGCATAAGGGCAGGATCAGCGTCAGTTCTACTGTGGGCAAAGGCAGCGTGTTCACCATCAGGCTTTCGACTATGAAGGCGGATTCGTTCGCCATTAAGAATCAGACGGATAGCAAGGCGTCGCTTTTCTCTCTTTCTCAGGTGTGGAGACACGAGAGGAAGCCTATCATTCTCCTGGTCGAGGACAACGCGGACATAAGGGACTTCATAATCGCCTCGCTTGGCAAGGATTACAGTTTCCTGACGGCGGAGGAAGGCAAGGCGGGATTGGCATTACTGAAGACGGAGAAAGTGGATCTGGTGGTGACGGACATCGCGATGCCTGGGATGGACGGTATAACTATGGCCCGCAGCATACGCTCGAACCTGGACACCACCTTCCTTCCCATTATTATTCTCACGGGTAAGGACGACCAGGATACAAGGGTCAACACATACGAGTATTGTGACGCGTTCATTACCAAGCCGTTCGATATCAATTATCTGAACGATAACATAATACGGCTTCTCATAAAGCACGAGCAGTATCTGGAGAGCAGCCGCAGGCAGAAGATGCTTTCGGTCGGAACGGAAGAAGTGGAATCACCTGACGACAATTTCCTGAAGGAGATGATACGAATAATCTCGGAGCATATTGACGACAGCGAGTTCTCGGCCTCCGTGCTTCACGAGCAGAGCCATTGGTCTGAAAAACAGATTTACCGCAAGCTAAAGCAGCTTACCGGAAAGACCGTGTCGGAGTTCATCCGCGATGTGCGTATGGACAAGGCGGCCGCCTACCTGATTCAGGGCAAACTCACCATCAAGGAAGTGATGTTCAAGGTCGGTTACACCTCCCAGTCCTACTTCACCAAATGCTTCAAGGAGCGCTTCGGAATACTTCCTTCCGAATACGCCGACAGCAATACGGGGGCTGAATAAGAGGGAAAACTATATTCCCAGTTCGTGCTTGACCTTGATGAACCCGGCGATGGCTTTATCAAGCTGTTCGCGGGTGTGTGCGGCGCTCAACTGCACTCTTATGCGGGCCTGTCCCTGAGGAACGACAGGATAATAGAATCCCGTCACGAAAATCCCCTCACGGGCTACCGCCTGCGCGAATTTCTGACTTAGAGGCGCATCGTAAAGCATAATGGCGCAGATGGCGCTCTGTGTAGGCTTTATGTCAAATCCGGCGTCAATCATCCGGGTACGGAAATATTCTACGTTCTCCATCAGACGGTCGTGCAGACTTGAGCTTTCTTCAAGCATTTTGAAAAGTTCTATTCCTGCGGCAACTATCATAGGAGGCAGGGAATTGGAGAAAAGATAAGGACGGCTGCGCTGCCTGAGCATCTCTATTATCTCCTTGCGTCCGGTAGTGAATCCGCCGACTGCGCCGCCGAAGGCCTTTCCGAGAGTTCCGGTGTGAATGTCCACCCTGTCGTAGCAGTCATAAAGCTCAGCCACTCCCCTTCCGGTCGGTCCCACGACACCGGCGCTGTGGCTTTCATCCACCATCACGAGGGCATCGTATTTTTCGGCCAAGTCACATATTCCGTCAAGCGGAGCGACATTGCCGTCCATAGAGAAGACTCCGTCCGTGACTATGATTCTGAATCTCTGCGCCTGTGCCTGGATGAGGCATTTTTCGAGGTCTGCCAGGTCTGCGTTAGCATAACGATAACGCACTGCCTTACAGAGTCTTACACCGTCAATAATAGACGCGTGGTTAAGTGAGTCGGAGATGATGGCGTCTTCCGAAGTGAACAGAGGCTCGAACACTCCGCCATTGGCATCGAAGCAGGCGGCATACAGAATAGTGTCTTCAGTCTTGAAATAGCGTGAGATGGCTTTTTCAAGCTCGATATGAAGGTCCTGCGTGCCGCAGATGAACCGCACTGAACTCATTCCGTAACCGCGCTCCTGCATAGCCTTCGTGGCGGCCTGCACGAGGCGTGGCGAGTCTGCAAGGCCGAGATAGTTGTTGGCACAGAAATTAAGTGCCTTGCTGCCGTCAGAAAGCGTGATTTCAGCACCCTGGGCGCTGCTTATGACACGTTCCTGCTTGTAAAGGCCGGCCTGGCGAATACCGTCAAGCTCGCTGCGGAGGTGGTCCTGGAATTTTGAGTACATAGTGTTATTTGCCTAATTTGATTCTAAGATTCTTTATCATATCCTGGGTCATCGAGTCCAGATCGTACGACGGAGCCCAACCCCATTCCTTTCTTGCGCAGGTGTCATCCATATTGTCGGGCCAGGAATCTGCGATGGCCTGACGGACAGGGTCAACCTCATAACGCATCTTGAAAGACGGAATGTATTTTCTTATGCTTGCGGCTATCTCCTCGGGATCGAAACTCATAGACGCGATGTTGAACGCGTTACGATGCTTGAGATACCGGGGATTGGACTGCATTATATCCACCGCCGCCCTGAGGGCATCCGGCATATACATCATATCCATATAGGTACCAGCCGCTATAGGGCAGACGAATTCCTCCCCCTTGACGGCGGCATAGTAAATCTCCACGGCGTAATCCGTCGTGCCACCTCCGGGAAGCGTCGTATAACTGATGAGACCCGGGAAACGTACGGCGCGTGTGTCCACGCCATATTTATGGTAATAGTAGTCGCTCAGAAGTTCCGTGGCCACCTTGGTCACTCCGTACATCGAAGTAGGCCTCTGAATGGTGTCCTGAGGAGTATTCTTATGCGGAGTGGACGGACCAAAAGAACCTATGGAAGAGGGGGTGAACACCGCGCAGTGCTTCTCTCTTGCCACCTCGAGGATGTTGATGAGCCCGTTCATCTGTATGTCCCAGGCCTTGAGCGGAAGCCTTTCGGCCGTAGCGGAAAGGAGCGCGGCGAGATTATAGATGGTATCTATGTCATACTTGTCCACAGCGTCAGCTATCTGCTTTGCGCAGCAGACGTCCACTTCTTCGCAAGGTCCGCTTGTCAATAACTTTCCCTTTGGTTCACAGCCTCTTATATATCCTGCGACCACCTTCCCGTTAGGGAAAGTGTGCCGCAGAAGAAGCGTAAGTTCCGATCCTATCTGTCCGGTAGAACCTATTACCAGAATATTTTTCACTTTTATTTGAGCTCTTTGAATTTTTCAGAAGAGATCTTCTTGGCCTTGAGCGTGACGGTCTCCTTGATCTTCTCGATAACCTTCTGGTCTTCAACCTGCTCTGCCAATCTTTCAATCTGCTTCTGATCGTGCAGAACGTTGTTTACGGCCTCTGTTATCATCTCCTCAGGGATATTGGCGATACCATACATAGCGTACTGATATGTCACGAAAGCCTTGGCAGCATCCTTGAGGTCGTCTGCGCTTATCTGGAACTCGAATTTCTTCATAAGATAACCGCGTACGAGCTGCCATTTGAAATCCTCAGCAAATGCGGGGAATTCAGTATCTACCTGCTCAGCAGTCACTTTGCCGTCATTGGCGTGAAGAAGCCATCTCTTGAGGAATGCCTCGGGAAGCTCTATCCCGGCCTTATTTACATAGTAGTCGCGTATGTCCTTGGAAAGTCTCCAGGCAGCCTCCTGCTTGTAATTCTCCTTGAGGCGCTCGCTGACTTCCTTCTCTATGTCCTCGTCGCTCTTCTCCTCTTTCTTTCCTTCATAGTATTTCTTGAGGTTCTCTATCATATCCGTCTTGTCCTTGGCAGATACGGTCACCGTATAATTAGGAATCTCGTCCTCGGCTACCACGTCCACATTGATCTCCGGGCTGAGTCCGAGGTCAAACACGAATGTGAAGTCCTTTCCGCTCTCCCACTCCACCTCAGGCTGTTTTTCGCTTGAAAGAGGCTCTCCGAGTATGTGAAGTTTCTCGTCGTCGATAAATTTCTGAAGTCCTTCGCCGATCACCTCGTTAATGGAATCTGCAAGTACCTGACCGCCATACACTCTCTGTACCAGGCTCATAGGTACGTTACCCTTACGGAATCCTTTAAAATCGGCCTTGCGCCTGCACTCTGAGAGTTTCTTCTTTTCAATCTCAGCGTAATCGGAAGCTTCGATGTTCATAGTAAGCTCGATATTGAGCTTGTCGATTTGGTTTTTCGTTAATTTCATATTTGTTATTGTTTGATTTTTCTTTTCGGATATTTGATGCGTTCGTGGTACATACCGCCCAGGTAAGTCTTCATAACTTCCTTGACCGTAGTAAGTTCCTTGACCGTTATGTCGGCCTGTTCGAATTGGCCTTCCTCTATCTTATATGCAAATATTCTCTCGACTAGTTCCGATATGCTTTCGGACGAATAATCCTTGAGGGATCGTGACGCAGCCTCTATGGAGTCGCTCAACATCAGTATCACCTGCTCTTTGGTCTTAGGCTTCGGACCAGGATAACAGAAATCGCTTCTGTGTGCAGGATCACCGCCCTCCTTGAGATATTTGTCATAGAAGAACGATGCGAGCGTAGTGCCGTGATGCGTGATTATGAAGTCGCTCACCACCTGCGGCAACTTATATGTATGGGCCAATTCCATACCGTCACTGACGTGCCTTATGATATCCTGTGCACTCTGCGCCGGTGTCAGCCCGTCGTGATACTTGCCCGCTGTCGTCGTAAGAGACTCGTTCTCGACGAAACAGAGCGGATTATGGATTTTACCCACGTCGTGATACAGAGCACCGGCCTTCACCAGTGTCTCATCCGCATTGATGGCACGCGCTGCGGCCGAAGCGAGGTTCATAACCTGCAGAGAATGCTGGAATGTACCCGGAGCCTTCTGTTCCAGAAGTCTGAGAAGTTCGTTCGAAGTGTCCGAGAGTTCTTGCAGTCTGACGGCGGAAACGAGGTTGTACATCCTCTCCAGAAGGAAGATGAACGGATGGAAAGCCACCTCGAGGATGGACCCCACGAAAAGCATACACACTGTCGGGAGGAAGTCGTAATTGAACACGCCTACAGCCTCGAACGCCAGGAATATGAGCAGAGTTATGGCGAAAGAGATGAGCGATGCGATGAACTGCTTCACCCCCTTCGAGAAATGCTTGAAAAAATGAAGCGTCACCACTCCCGGCACAAGATACAGGAAGAACATAGCCGCGCCGTTTTCCGCAAACAGCAGAATAGGCATAAGCGAAACCATATAAACGAGATATATGATCCTGCTCTTGAAGAATGCCTGAAGATACAAAGCCCCTATGCAGAACGGGAACACGAATATCCACCTCGGCAGGAACTTTATGAAAAGCAGCTCGACCAGGGCCAGGAAGGCAAACACCGTGAGTATGTAGAGATATCTTTTATAATCCTTGAATATCATAGGGTTAGAAAAGAATATCGCGAAGAACAGACATACTATGATGCCCAACACGAGTATGGAATTGCCGGCCCAGATAAGAATAGAAGGTTTGTCCGTACCCAGATTGTGCTCATACTCGGCCTTATAGGAATCCAGCATCTGCTCCACCTCCGATGTGACCAGCTCGCCGTTGTTGACGATTATGGTGCCTGCGTTGGCATATCCGGAAGTAATGGATATGTCTTCGGCGTTCTGCTTGTGGACCAAATCCGTAAGCTGCTCATCATAAATAAGATTAGGGACCAGCAGGTCGGCAACGGAAGTGGCTCTGAGAAGAGAGTCCACGTTAAGATCCGGACAGTCCTTTATCACGCCCTGAAGTAGAGCCATCCGGGCCTGTGAAACCAGATAGACTTCAGTCGACGGTATTTTCTCCGCCCTTTTGCCCCGCTGCACGAATATGAGTTCTCCGGATTTCGCATCCTCGGCAAGGATTCCCTTGCTGTAGATGTCGGAAAGATGCCTTGCAAGCGATGATTTGAAAGAAGGATATCCTTTCAGATCAAGCGATTCCAGCTTTCTGAACTCTTCCGCAGATATGTCGGCGGAGAGTTTGTAATATGGAACCACATTGGACGAACGCTCGGCCCGCTCCTTGGCGAGCTGGGCATTGGTCTTCAGTATAGGGAAATCGAACTGGGCGACAAGCGTCTCGTATCTCCACGCCTGTCCCCTGGAATATTCATAGCCCCATTTGGCAGTCCTCGGCACAAAAAGCGTCAGGACGACAAAAATCGCGAAAAGCGGAATAATGATTTTGAATTTCAATGAGGCTTTCATATCTGCTATGCGTCGATGTTGGCGTAATGTGCGTTTTCCTCTATGAACTGCCTGCGTGGCGGAACGTCGTCACCCATAAGCATAGAGAAGGTACGCTCGGCCTGCGCGGCGTTGTCTATGGTTATCTGACGCAGGCGTCTTCTGGCCGGATTCATAGTGGTGTCCCACAGCTGCTCGTCGGACATTTCACCGAGACCTTTGTATCGCTGCACGGTATATCCCTTGTCAGAACCCTTGCCGAATCTGAGTGCCGCCTCCTCTCTCTGCTCCTCTGTCCAGCAGTAGACTTCTTCCTTGCCTTTCTTGACCAGATAAAGAGGTGGAGTGGCCAGATATACGTAGCCGTTCTTGATGAGGTCGTACATATATCTGAAGAAGAACGTGAGGATAAGACAGGCGATGTGCGAACCGTCGACATCGGCATCGGTCATTATAATCACCTTATGATAACGGAGTTTGCTCAGATCCATATGTTTTTCTCCGGTCTCGTCCTCCTGAGCCACGGTGACACCCAGCGCGGTGTAGATGTTCTGTATCTCCTGGCTGTCGAAAGCCCTGTCCACAGCGGCCTTCTCCACGTTCAGAATCTTACCGCGAAGAGGCAGGATGGCCTGAATGTTACGGTCACGACCCTGCTTGGCCGTACCGCCTGCGGAATCTCCCTCGACCAGGAAGAGTTCGCACTTTTCAGGATCCCTCTCAGAGCAGTCTGCCAATTTGCCCGGCATCCCGGCTCCGCCCATAACGGTCTTGCGCTGCACCATCTCACGGGCCTTGCGTGCGGCATTTCGAGCCGTAGCTGCCAGAACTATCTTTTCGATGATGACACGGGCCAATTTAGGATTCTCTTCCAGGAAAATGTCCATAGCTGCCGCAGTAGCCTGAGAAACAGCGGATGTAACTTCTGGGTTACCCAGCTTCGTCTTGGTCTGACCCTCAAATTGAGGCTCTGCCACCTTGACTGAAATCACTGCCGTAAGACCCTCGCGGAAATCTTCCGGAGCAAGCGGATCCTTGAGTTTGGAGAGAAGATTGTTCTTCTCGGCGTACTGCTTCAGAGAACGGGAAAGACCCATCTTGAATCCCTGAAGGTGTGTACCGCCTTCTATGGTGTTGATATTGTTGACATAAGAATAAATCTTCTCCGAATAGCCGTTATTATACTGAAGCGCTATGTCGATAGGGATAATCTTGTCTGAAGACACGCATATAGGGTCGGGGATAAGAGTCTGTGCCCCGGCATCAAGATATTCGATGAAAGACTTCAGACCTTCGTTCGAATAGAAGGTCTCATTACGGAATATCTTCTTTCCCGTAGGCTTGGCATTGTCATTCTCGTCGGTAACATACTCATCCACAAGCTCCCTCTCGTCGGTAAGGGTAATTCTCACTCCCTTGTTGAGATATGCCAGTTCCCTGAGCCTTCCGGCAAGTGTCTCATAACGGTATATGGTGGTCTGCGTGAAGATCTCGGCGTCCGGATGGAAAGTTATGGTGGTACCGGTGTCGTTGCTTTCACCCACGACTTCCACAGGTCCGAGAGGCTTGCCTTTGGAATATTCCTGGCGGAAAATCTTGCCTTCGCGATGGACTTCAGCCGTCAGACGGTCTGAAAGCGCATTCACGCAGGATACACCCACGCCGTGAAGACCTCCGGACACCTTATAGCTGTTCTTTGAGAACTTACCTCCGGCGTGGAGAACGGTAAGCACGACCTCGAGAGCGGAACGATGCTCCTTCTCGTGCATTCCCGTAGGGATACCACGTCCGTTATCCACCACCCTGATGGAATTGTCGGGAAGGATGTTGACGTTAATGTCAGTACAGAACCCGGCCATAGCCTCGTCTATACTGTTATCCACCACCTCATATACCAAATGATGAAGACCTCTTTCCGATACGTCACCAATATACATTGAAGGCCTCTTGCGGACGGCCTCAAGACCTTCGAGGACCTGAATACTGTCCGCTCCGTACTGCTCTTCAGCTTTCTTTATTTCTTCTGTTTCTATCATATCCGATTATTATGTTTTCGTTCAGTCAAGCCTTTTGAAAAAAGCCAACAAATTTAATAAAAAAACAGGGCAAGTGCAAATCCCTATCCTACCTTAAAACGAGCCTTAATCCGGCAGTCACGCTTGGCCAGAGATGCGCGGTGAAAGGCACGTCCTCGACCGTCCGGTTGAGAAGATTGTCCGCCCGCAGCCAGAGAGTAAGTTCAGGTGTGAGCTTGGCATCGGCGTGAAGCCCGAGATCCAGATAAGACGGACGGCTTCCATATTTGCCCGACTCTCTTTCGCCCATATAATCCAGGCTGAATCCCAAGAATATCCTGTCTTTCGACTTGTATGTAAAATCTCCGTATGCGCTGAATGCCGCAGGCAGAAACGCGTCGGTGCCGCTCTTCGTGTCCACATTCTGATAGAAGGCATTGGCATTTATCTCGAAAGATCTCGAATTCCAATGCAGCGAAGGGCTGAGATAGAAGCAGTTGTAATCCGCACGGCACACAAGCGCCTGCATCGAGGCCTCACCGGCCAGAGAATAGAGCGAAGCGTTTTTCCTGATGGAATATCCTCCCTGGAGAGAATACTCGAGATACGAGGACAGCACTCCTCTGAAGCCCAGATAAGCGTCCATCAATTCCCGTGTGGCGGAGAGGACATCACCGTCAGTTTGGAAATACGCCTCGCTGAAATGATGACAACTCTTTTTATAACTATAGTACGTGTGTTCGTCGTTCTCACCGCCCACACCGAGGTAGAGCTGCAGGGCGCTTTTGAATATCTTGTAAGACAGTTCTATATCGGGGAAGATATAGAATCCGTCGCAGGTTCCCGTCTTGAAGCCCAAAGTGGAAGAAAGTCTCTCTCCGACGTATTCAGCCCTTGGATTGAATCCTATATGAAGCAAATCGTCTTTGAGAGCGCCGCTCACCGCACTGTAACCGCCGTCATAAATCACGACAGCTCTCCACTGCGGGAATTTCTCCGTCAAAGCGACAGGAGCAAGCGAACCTTTGATATGGAAAGCGTTTTCGTTGATTGCAGACGAAGCGGCATTTTCCTGCGCGAAATGATAATCAACACCCAGATTCCAGTCAAGATACTTGGCGCCGGCACGCTCGGAAGTCAGAAACAGCTGCGCCGTGGCGGAATGGAAACCCTGTCCGTCCAGAGCGAAATCCTTGGCCCAAATCCCGTCATAAAACGTATTGAAAGACAGATCGAAAGGTTTCAGGAAAGCTCTCGTGTGCACTCCGAAGACTTCTTCCAGGTCATAGCCCGAGTATTTTCCTTCCTTCCCTCTGAAAGGGCCCACATAGCCGTTAAAATCCTGATACACGTCCAGATAGACTTTCTCTCCCAGACGCGGTGACACCACAGCCTGAAACTGCGGAGAGAATGTGAAACCGGCACCGGCGCTGAGATAAAGAAGCGGAGACTTCTCCCGGCTGCTGACCGGACGGAACAGCACATTATAAGGTGTGAACTCATAAGCTCCCTTATAAGGCTTGGCAAAAACAGAATAGTCGAAATTAAGATTGAATTTGCTTATGGAATCCGGCACCGCCATTTCCACGGTCTTTCTTTGCGAGCCGCTCAGATCGACTATAAGGTCGTTGGTCACTTCCACACTTTCATTGAAGTTCTGAGCCGACACTACAGATCCGACAAGCACGGCACCTTGAGCCAGAATATATTTCAGATATCTCATAATGTGAATTTCCTTTTAGAGTTTTGCCAATTTTTCCGCAACCGTAGACTGTATGTCATCCTCAGCACCCGCGCTTTCGTAACCGTCCCTGACACTCTGATATGTAGCCACGGCCTGTTCTATCATATTTCTTTCGACATAAGAGTCGCCGAGCACTATGAACGCCCTGGCAAGCCAATACGGCTGGGAGGTGCATTTCTGAGAGAAATCGAACACTCCCTCCTCCACTTCAGCGAACTTGCCCCAGTCAAAGCGCGCCTGGATTATCAGGTAATAGCTCTCCGCTCCCTCCGCGGTATCCGGCTCGCTGATAAGTTTGCCCAGCAGAGCGAACGCCTTGTCACGCTGAGAAGTGGAAAGATAAGATTTGGCCTGAAGGAACTGCGCTTCCCTGCGGAGGTCCTTTGACGAAGTGAGGCGCAGCAGTTCAGCTGCCGTCTGAATGGTGTTCTCGTACATACGGCAGTTATATGCCGACCGCATCGCCCCCTTGTAGGCGTCGGCCTTGCTTGTCATAGTGTACTTGTCAGAAGTAAGCTTGAGATACACCTCGTAGGCATTCTGATAATCCTGCAGAGAATACAGAAGGGAAGCGTAATCCATAAGGGCGAACTCCGCGAACGTGCCGTCCAGACCCTTGTCCAGCGCCTTCTTATAATACTCGCAGGCTTTCTCCTTCTGTCCCAGGCTCTTGTTCGAAGCTGCGATGTAATAAAGCGCATTGTTGCCGTCCTTGCTGTCAGGGAACATAGACAGATATTTTTCGAAAGACTCGATGGCTCCGCGATAGTTTCCCGAAAGGAAGACCTGCTCGGCCGTACCGTAATAAAGCGCACGCCTGTCCTCTTTCGTCTTTCCCGTGCTCAAGTGATTGGCTTCCAAGTACTCTATATATTTTTCAGGAGTCTTGAGCGCGGTATATATGCTCTGGATGGAAAGCAGTGCCTCCCCCACATAAGGGCTGGACGGCATCTTCGCCACCAGAGCCTTGTAATCCGCAAGCGCACCCTGATAATCCTCCATATTCCTCTTCACCATACCCTTGCCAATCATAGCCTTGGCCACATACTGAGGATCGGACGTGCGGGACAGCAGAAGATCGAACACCTTCAGGGAATTGACATAGTCACGCGAATCAGAATACGCACGGCCAAGCTCATACATAGTCTGACAATAGTAAGGCACATTGGAAGACACGCCAAGCGCAGCGGAAAGAGCCTCGACCCTGCCAACCCTGTCTCCCGACAGAGAGCAGGCAACTCCCATATAATAATAAGGATACAGGTTATCCGCGCTCGGATACTCGTCGAGCAGACGGGCATAGGATTTGGCGGCGCTCTTGTAGTTCTTCAAAGAAAAATCGCAGTCGGCACGCCTGGTAAGCGCATCCTCCCGGGCCAATTTGTCCGAAGAAGCTATGTAGATGTCGAACCAGCGCGAAGCGTTCGCGTAATCACGCTGCTTGAAAAAGCAATACGCCATATTGTACGGAATAAGCGATCCTTCTGTCTTTCCTGAAAGTGCGGAAAGATTATAAAGGTCGTTATACACCGTGAGGGCATCCTTGTAAGAGTCTGTAATGTAATAAGTATTGGCAAGAGAGTAACGGCAGAGCTGTCCGAATTCATCGTCCTTGTCAAGATAATATGCCGCAGCCTTGAGATATGGTATGGCGGCGGTATTGGATCCGAGCGCGAGAAGGTCTCTGGCGCGGAGGAAATTGGCCTTGATATAGTTGCTTTTCTGATCCGCAGACAGTTCCTCTATCTGATCGTAGGCCTGCACGGCACGGGCGTAATCGGCGCGTCTGAGTGCGGACATAGCCAGATAATCATAAATCAGCTCTCCCTTTTTGGATACACCGTAAGTGTCTATGTATTTTTGAAATACACTCTCATCGTCATTAAGATCGAAGGAGAGCTTGGCATAATTGAAGAGAGCGTCCTCCTTGATGGCCTCGTCGTAAGAGAGTGCGGAGGCGTCCCTGAAACCTTCGAGCGCCTTGACCTTGTTCTTTATCTGAATATAGGAGTAGGCTTTCTGGTAGGAGGCAATCTGCGAGAGCGAATCCTTCTGCGCCCCCATATGTTCGAAATTCTGTATCGCACCTCTGTAATCCCCTACCGCATAGAGGACTGACCCAGCGTGGAAATAATCCGAATTGGTCATCTTACCACCCACCGAGAGGTATTTGCGGGCGCTTACCGGGTCACCCTTCACCATATATGATTCGGAGAGAAGACGGGCGAGATATTTCTGCCTCTCCTGCGGGACCTTGGAGAAAAGCGGAACTCCGTTCTTTATCACGTAATCGTAATCGCGTGCCATAAAATGACAGTCAAGCATATAGAATGCGCTTACCTGCTCGAAACGACTGTCCTGTATGCTCTTTTCGAACCAGGAAAGCGCCGTGGGGAAATCCCGACGGTTATATTCGAGCATACCCAAAGCGAAATATGCCGGATAGATGTATTCGGTGTTATAGACGGACGACTGCACAAAGCACTCCCGGGCATCCTTATAAAGGGACAGACTGAAGGAACTGAAACCTTTCTTGTACCAATATTCTCCCTTCTGAAGATCCGAAAGCGTCTCCAGATCCACCTTGCTGAACTCCCTGAGGGACAGAGCATAATCGGGCATCTCGAAAGCCCATAGGGCCGCCTGGCGATGCAGCTCCGAATAAAGCACGGTCTTGACGTTACGCTTTTCCGATGTCTGCAGCAGTTCCAAAGCGTCTGCGCTGCGCAGGTGAAGTGCGCAGAGGATGGCGTAATCCGAACTGAGCGGGTCATCCCCACACGACTCGAACAGGGTGCGGGCGCGCTCGAACATCCCCTGGTCATAAAGCACACGGGCCTTCTGATAAGTGATGTCATCGGCAAAAAGGCTTCCCGATAAGAACGCCAGGGAAAGAACGCTCAAAGATATCTTTGTAAAAAGTCTCATACGATGTGTCCAATTATGTTCAAAACCTCCAAATTTACTAAAATTAACCTATATTTGCGAAGGAAAACCAAGTTTTTATTCAATAAAGCCGTGCTATGATAATATCAGCCAGACACGCGGACATAACCAACTCCGAAAATATCGTCATCTACGACCTCAATATGGAGGTCGACAAGGGGGACTTCATCTATATTACCGGGAAGGTGGGATCCGGCAAGACTTCCATTTTCCGTGCGTTCACGGCACAGACTCCGCTTTCGGGTGGTGCGCTGTCCGTATGCGGCTATGACCTTGCCCGCATCAAAGGGAAAGACATTCCGCGCCTGAGACGCAAACTCGGCGTCGTGTTCCAGGACCTCCAGCTTCTCAAAGAAAAGAGCGTGTACGACAATCTGGATTTCGTCCTCAGGGCCACAGGCTGGAAAAAGAACACGGACAAACAGACCAGGATAGACGAGGTGCTGGATATGGTGGGGATGAGCACGAAGGCCCATAAGTTCCCTTATCAGCTTTCAGGCGGAGAACAGCAGAGAATCTGCATAGCCAGAGCGCTTCTCAACAGCCCCGAGGTCATATTGGCAGATGAGCCGACAGGCAATCTGGATTATGACACGGCGGAAGGGATAATGCAGCTGTTCACTTCGCTGAACCGGGATCAGGGCACAGCCATAGTAATGATCACCCACGACAGGGGCATAATCGAAAGGCACCCGGGGAAAATCTACATCTGCGAAAAGGAATCCTGCACACTTTCAGAGCAGATCTGAGATGACCCGTAAGGAAAGATTCTACCATATCCTGGATTATTTTCTGGAAAATGTCCCGGCTCCCGAAAGCGAGCTGCATTTCAACAGTCCGTATCAGCTGATATGCGCGGTCATTCTGTCAGCACAGTGCACGGACAGACGCGTGAATATGGTGACTCCCCGTCTTTTTGAAAAATACCCGCGAGTGGAAGACCTCTCCGCGGCGGATGTTGACGATGTACGATCAATAATAGGGTCGATATCCTATCCGAATGCCAAAGCCGAGCATCTGGTAAGGATGGCAGGCGAGATAACAGAAAAGTTTTTCGGAGTGATACCTAGCGAGATAGACGATCTGATAACACTGAGCGGAGTAGGAAGGAAAACTGCCAACGTAGTGGCTTCCATCATCTACAACAAACCCGTCATCGCTGTGGACACCCACGTTTTCAGAGTGTCCCACAGACTTGGACTGAGCCGAGGGAAGACACCGGAGGCCGTGGAAAAGGACTTGGAAAGGCATATAGGTGAGGAGTTGCGTCCGAGGGCGCATCATTGGCTCATACTTCACGGCAGATATATATGCAAAGCCCGCACTCCCCTTTGCGGAGAATGCGGACTAAAACAATGGTGCGAGCATTACAGCCTCAGCGGGCGAACTGCTCTTTGAGACGATCTATCTTGGCATCCGCGTCATCGCCCTTGGCACCGAAATAGAATTTTATCTTAGGCTCCGTTCCCGAAGGACGTACGCTCACCACATCCCCGTCCTCGTCGAAGAACTGAAGGACATTGCTCGATGGAAGGCCGGTCTTTTCAGTCTGAAGATAATCCACAACCTTAGTTACAGAGCTGCCGCAAAGCGTCTTAGGTGGGTCTGACCGAAAATCGGACATCATCTTCTGTATCTCCTCCGAGCCGCTCTTGCCTTTCTTCACTACGCTGACAAGGGACTCCTTGCGATAGCCGTACTCCTTATATATCTTCTGCATAAGAGTATAGAGGGTCAGGCCCTGCTCAGCCGCCCAGCTGGCGGTCTCAGCCACGATGGCCGATGCGATCTGCGCATCCTTGTCACGGACGAACTGGCCCACGTTGAAGCCGTAACTTTCCTCTCCGCCGCAGATGAACTCGCCGTCGCCCTCGTGGCGCTTCACTACCTCGGCTATATATTTGAATCCGGTAAGGACATTATAGATGGGAACTGAGAAGCTGTCACATATCTCGCGCAGAAGTTCCGTGGTCACTATGGTCTTCACGCAATACTTTCCTTCGGTCAGCCTGCCCTGCTCCTTCAGCCGTGAGAGTATGTAGTATGTCATAAGGGATGCGGTCTGATTACCGTTGAAAAGCACCATCTTTCCCTTGTCGTCCCTTACCGCGATGCCCATTCTGTCGGCATCAGGGTCGGTCGCGATGACCAGGTCCGCTCCGCACTCGTCGGCTTTTTCAATAGCCATCTTCAAAGCTGACGGCTCTTCCGGATTAGGAGAGGCCACGGTAGGGAAATTACCGTCAGAGACATCCTGCTCCGGCACGTGGACTATGTTCTTGAAACCGAGCGCCGAGAGAGTCGCAGGAACGAGCTTCACGCCGCAACCGTGCAGAGGAGTATAGACTATCTTGAGATCCGCGTGCTTTTCGTCTATCCCCTTTCCGAGAGTAAGTGAAAGAATATCACGAAGATAGCATTCGTCCACGTCGGAGCCCATCATCGTGAGCGAGCCCTGTTTGCCCGTGGCGTGGAATTTCACCTGTGAAGGGGACGTAATCCGGGCCACCTGTTCCACTATCTGCTTGTCCACAGGAGAGGTGATCTGTCCGCCGTCGCTCCAGAACACCTTGTATCCGTTGTATTCCTTGGGATTGTGCGATGCCGTAACCATAACGCCCGCCGTGGCGCCTTTGAGCCTTATGGAATAGCTCAGTTCGGGAGTAGGACGTATGTCATCGAACAGGAAGACATCTATCCCGTTGGCTGTAAGCACGTCAGAAGTAATCTTCGCAAATTCGCGGCTATGGTTGCGGCTGTCGAAAGATATGCACACCTTGCGGCTTCCCTCAGGGGCGTGGAGGAGAATATACTCTGCCAATCCCTGCGTAGCCATAGCCACGGTATAAACATTCATACGGTTGGTACCTACGCCCATAATGCCGCGAAGTCCCCCCGTGCCAAATTCAAGATTTCTGTAAAAAGCATCCTCGAGTGCTGTCTGGTCGCCTTCGATAAGGGCCTTGACCTCTGCTCTGGTGGTCTCGTCAAAGTCTGGTCCCAGCCAGCTTTGAGCAATCGTCTTGTAATCTGCCATATAATTAAAGATTAAATTGTTCTGTCCAAAATTCGCAATCCGCGTGAAAATCGTGTTTCCCCTGATAGTCGCGATAGCCGTGCATTCCGTCAGGGTATATCATCAGAAGGAACTGCTTGTCAGCCTTCTGCAGAGCATCCACCAGCTGGAGGGTGTTCTGGAAATGAACATTGTCATCTCCCGTTCCGTGAGTAAGCTTGAGCATAGATCGCGTGTCGTCATAATTCTCCACATAGTTCAGCACGCACGCACGGTTGTAGCCGTCAGGATTGTTCTGAGGAGTATCCATAAAGCGCTCCGTATAGTGCGAGTCGTACAAGGTCCAGTCATACACTCCCCCTCCGGCGACTCCGCACTTGAAATACTGCGGATAGTTCATCACCAGCATAGAGGTCATAGTGCCTCCGAAAGAGAAGCCTTCCACCCCTATACGGGAGGCATCCACATAGTCCAACGATCCAAGATACTTGGCCCAGGTCAGGCAATCCGCCACGGGCACGCTCACCAGATCCCTGTAGATGAGGTCAACCCCCGCACGGCCGTTGTGCCCTGCCGCCCTGGTATCGGCTATCACCCTTATGATGCCGTGATTATAGTACCACATCACCCGATCGGAATATGATCTCAAAGTCCAATAATCTCTCACATAAGCCGTGTTGGGACCGCCATAAATCTCCATTACCACCGGGTATTTCTTCGAAGCGTCAAAGCCTTTCGGGAGACTCACCGCCGCAGGCACCTTGAGGCCGTCCTCCATCTCCATGTATCTGATCTCCCAGTGCGGTCTGTCTTCAGGGGCGGCCGTATTGCTTGGCAGGGTCGATTTCAGCACGAATCTGCCCTTATGCAAAGAATACTTGTAAAGCACCGGAGGAGTGTTTATGTCCGAACACTCCACACTGAAAGAGCGGAAATCATCTGCTATCTTAACCTGCCCGGCGTTAAGGTCCTTGTCACTGAGAAGCGTAATGACTCCCTTTGCGTCAACCTTATACAAACAGGCGTGAATGTCGCTGTCACGGTAGGATTTGAAATAGAGATCTCCCTTTTTCTCATCGAGTTTAAGCAACTCGATTCTCCAATTCTGTCCATCGGTGAGGCGACGGAATTCCTTACCGTCATAAGAGAGGAAATATATCTGCTGCCATCCGCTTTCGAAATCGCGTGCCATATAAAGTCCCTTCGAAGAGAAAAGCATATCACTCAGCCAGCCTGCCCAAGTATGGTACTTTTCGCTGTACACAGTCTGCAAGCTTCCGTCAGCGGCGTCAACGGCGTAGAGCCTGAGTTCCTGCTGGACGCGCGGCATCCACTGCACAAAAAGCCTCTTGGAATCATCTCCCCAGAAAGGAGTGCCGAAATATTGGTCCGGCGCATAGTCGAAATCAGCCCAGCACAAAGAATTGTCTTCCAATGAGATGATACCCACCTTCACGTCAGGATTCTTCTGCCCCGCCTTAGGGTAACGCGTACGGTTCAGCCTGCCCTGCTGTCCGAAAGGAGAATAGATGGGAAACATCTCCACCTCGCTGTTGTCGAAGCGGTAGAACGACAGTTTCTTCGAGTCCGGGCTCCACCAGAAGGCCTTGTAGTTTGAAGGTCTTCCGAAAATCTCCTCGTAATAGACCCACGAAGCATAGCCGTTCAGTATCACCTCACTTCCGTCGTCGGTAAGCCTGCATTCCTCCCCGGAGCGGACATCCTTCACATAAAGATTGTTGTCTTCCTTGGTATAAGCCACTTTCTTCCCGTCAGGAGAAATCGTCTCATTAAAATTTTTCGCACCGGCGCCTGCACAGAAAAACAGCGCAAGGCCGACAAGGGCATATATTTTTTTCATATCAGTCACAAAAATACGAATCTTTGAAATTTACCAGATATACCATCTTGCTCGCCCTGGTGAGAGCCGTGTACATCCATTTGAGGTCATCCCTGCTGAGTTCCTCCTCCCAGAACGGACAATCTATGAAAACACAGTCCCATTGGCCGCCCTGAGCCTTATGGCAAGTCACAGCCTGGGCATATTTCAGCTGAAGAGCGTTATAATAAGGGTCTTCACGCACCTGCTCATAGCGTTTCCTCTTGGATGTGATATGCGCGTAATCCGCATTCACACCCTCATAAAGAGCCTCCTGCTGAGCCGGAGTCAGGCTTGCGGACTCGCTTTCGAGAGTGTCCAGCAGAACCTTGGCCACCACGGCCTGATCGTCATAATCAGGGAAAGTAAGGTGCGCCGTGGCGAAATGCAAGCCGTAACGGTCTTCGTAAGATCCTATCTTGTCAAGCCTTGCCACGTCACCGTTGGCGATATACCCCATAGCGGAATCCTCTTCCACGAACTGATAGCAGTTCTTCACTATCATAAGCGTGTCCGAACGGAGCAATTTTTCCTCCTTGAACTGCACCATAGCGCGAATCCCGAGGTTATACCTTATCGCCTTGCGGTTAGACCGGCACACCACTATGGTCTGCTCCTCCCCATATTTGTCATAGGCCCGGCCAATCGTCTCGACCAGTTCCTCTCCGCTCACCCTCATCACATCTGGATAACCTGCCGTACTCAATGCCAATTTTCCCGCATCGAGATTCATCCGCAGCGTCGTCGCATTGGCCAATATCCCCGATTCCGCCGCCTGGCGAACCACGCTCGAAAGAGAAGCGTAACTCACGCCTCCGAATCCATCCATATAGTCCCTGCTCAGCGCCGGGCTTTCATCCATACCTACAGGAGGCAGCTGCGCGCTGTCACCCACCAGAAGAAGCCTGCAATCATCTCCCGCACGTACGAAGCGCACCAGATCGGAAAGCAGATCGCCCGATCCGAAATTGGCCTGGGAAGACGAATCTATGCCAATCAGCGAGGCCTCGTCAACCACGAAAAGAGTATGTTTGCACTTGTTCGGGGCCAGAGAGAACTGTCCCCAACCGCCTTCACCCACGCCTTTCTGACGATAGATGCCCTTGTGTATGGTAGACGCCTGACGGCCTGAAGCCTGGCTCAGAACCTTGGCCGCACGGCCGGTAGGAGCAAGCAGAACACAGTTGAAACGAAGCTTTATAAGAGCGTTTATGATAGCGGACACGGCGGATGTCTTTCCTGTTCCGGCATAACCGTTCACCACCAGGATGTCGCCGTCATCGGAAGACAGGAAATCAGAAGTTTTTTTGAACAGGGAGTCCTGACACGAAGTGGGTTCGTATGAAAAAGCCTTCAGAAATTCGTCGTAGAACATCTCACGCGAGCGGTTTATCTTTACGAAGCTGTGCTATGCGGCCGCGAAGTTTCTGGTTCTCGTCGCAGAGTTCCTTTATGCCTTCATTTATCTCCTTCAACTCGTCGTCTCCATCGAAATCCACTCCGTATTTCTTATTGAAAGAGCGATAGCTGCCCAGTCCCTTGTGAATGGAAAGAAGAGGACGTATATAATAGGAATTTATGAAGAAAAGAAGCATTATGACCAGAAGCAGGGCCACGATCACGGCCACGCTTCCGGGGATGATACTCCTGTAGAATCCGCTGTCGAAATCCCTCGTATGACGGTGAAGATCCTTGTAAAGCGAGGACATAAGCGCGTCTATATCAGAGCGAAGACGGTCGTACCTCGGTTGCAGTCGGTCGAAATACCAGTCACGGGTGTCGATGAAATCCGACTCCACCACCTTTTCAAGTTCCATAGACGCAAGCATATACGCAGAATAGGAGTACTCCACGGAATCGGCGAGAGGAAGTATGGAATTGTGCGCTATGGCATCACGGAGCGAATCGCAGGTGTTCATAAAGAACGGAGCGTCGAAATCCGGCAGGCTCTTGAGCGTGCCGTCGCCGATGAGAGCCAGAATGTCGTGGTTATATTCGTTGGAGACATCCCCCAGACTCCTGACGACACTTATGCATTTGACATCCTTCGAGATGAGTTCGGACATATAGGAGCTCATCTTTCTGTATTCGAGAATGGCTATTACGCTTGAAATCAACAAGACTACGGCTATGGCGCCGAAACTCAGATTAAGCTTGGCCCGCATACCGAAGGTGAAATTTTTCTTGAGTTTGATGATTTTTTTACCTCTCATCCTCTTATTTTTCAAAACAGGCCCAAATATAACCAAAAATTTTATAAATTTGTGCGGATAATAAAAATATAAATCTAACTGAATGGGAACCTTTTTGAATGACGGTGCCAAAAACACCTTGCTTAAGAAAGAGATATTGCGCCTGTGCATCAAGAATAACACTAACAGCATAGCCGATTTCAGCAAAGAATTGGCCACGAGTGTTCCGACCACGACCAAGCTTCTTAGCGAAATGATCGAAGAGGGCTTGCTCCAGGACGAAGGAAAGGTCGACACCAAAGGCGGAAGACGTCCGAGCACATACGGGCTTAACCCGAGCGCCGGATATTTCGTAGGGGTGGACGTAAGCAGACAGCATTTCCATATAGCGATATGTGATTTCAAAGGGAATCTGGTGTATTTCATCCAGGACATACCTTTTGTCCTGGAGGCCAATGCTGATTCCTTCAAAAAAATATGCGCCAAAGTAAAAGACGAGGTCGCAGCCAAAGGGATAGACTGGGACAAGGTTCTGGGCGTGGGTGTAAGTCTTTCAGGTAGGGTAAACCCTGAAAAAGGCTACTCGCTGACTTACTTCGTGAGCGACGACATACCTATGAAGAACCTTTTCGAGCAGCAGCTCGGAGTGCCTGTCACCATAGAAAACGACTCACGGGCAATGGCTTACGGAGAGTATATGACTATGGACTCGGGCAAGGAGAGCGATCTTATCTTCATAAACCTCTCCTGGGGTCTCGGTATGGGAATGATACTCAACGGCGCACTTTATTACGGCAAGTCAGGCTTCTCGGGAGAAATCGGACACTTCCCTTCACTGGACAACAACATAATCTGCCGTTGCGGCAAGATGGGCTGTCTGGAGACCGGAGCTTCCGGATGGGCGCTTCACAGGATCATACTCGAAAAGCTTAAACAGGGACGCAAGTCCACACTCGCACCCATCTACGAGAAGAACGGAGAAATCACTCTGGACGAGATACTTAACGCAGTAAAAGACGAGGATATCCTCGCCATCGAGGGCATAGAACAGGTGGGAGCTACGCTCGGACAGGGAATAGCCGGTGTGATAAACATCTTCAACCCATCGCTCGTAGTTATAGGAGGACGACTGATAGTAGGCAAGGACTACCTGATGCTGCCTGTCAAGACGGCCGTCAACAGGTTCTCGCTTTCGAAAGTCAGCTCCGACACCAAATTCCAGTTCTCAAAGCTCGGCCTGACCGCTGCCGGAATCGGAGATTGCCTGCTCAGC
Organism: Treponemataceae bacterium; assembly: GCA_963635625.1. GTDB lineage: Bacteria > Bacteroidota > Bacteroidia > Bacteroidales > UBA932 > Cryptobacteroides. The sequence continues at coordinate 39,174 of CAVHGF010000002.1, forward strand.
CGAGCCAAACTTCTCGGCCTATGACCAAAAAGGATACTCCCGTAAGCTATAGATCCGCCAAGAAAGAAGACGCGCCGCTCATAGCACAGGTGCTGGCTATGGCTTTCGGGGAAGAATGCTCCGAAAACTATCTCGGAGAAGACTACCTGCACGTTTTCGAGGACATCGCCAAAAGCGAAGACTCCCTGTACAGTTTCAAGAACACCATAGTGGCCGAGGTGGAAGGAATGCCTGTCGGAGCCGTCTGTGGATACGACGGAGCGCAAAGTCCCGCTCTGAGACGCAACACCCTCTCCCTTATAAAGGAGAAGACGGGCCGGGAGGCCCACATCGAAAAAGAAACCCAGGAAGACGAATTCTATATCGACTCCCTGGGAATTCTGCCGCAGTTCCGCGGTAAAGGTTTAGGCAGTAAGCTGCTTCTGCAGATGCGCGATATGGCTTTTTCTCAAGGGCATCCCCTTGTAGGTCTGCTGGTTGACGAAAACAACACCAAAGCGAAAGAACTCTATGAAAAGCTCGGATTCAAGCAGAAGGAAAGCACCTCTCTTCTGGGCCACAGGATGTGGCATCTACAGAGCGAAAAGAAGTAGTTACCTGTTTACCAGATAACTACCCTCTCATCTTCAGGACGGAACATCTTGTCCCCCTCCTTTATTCCGAATGCAGTAAAGAAATCGTCCAGATTCCTGAGCGACACGTTCACCCTGTTGCATCCCAGAGAGTGGACGTCCAGAAGAGTAAGTCGTTTGCTCTCCTCGTCCGTTATGTTCTGTCCCCAAAGCGTGGCATAGGCCAGATAGAAACGCTGTTCAGCAGTGAAACCATCCTTAGGTGCGGGATGCTTGCCCTCAAATGAATTCTGCATAGCCGTATAAGCCACACGAAGACCGCCTTGATCGGCTATGTTCTCGCCAAGCGTGGCGCCGCCATTGGCATTGAGTCCGGGAAGAACCTCCACTGCATCGAACTGGGCGACAAGCTTCTCGGCCTTGGCTTTGAAAGCCTGCGCATCCTGCTCGGTCCACCAGTTGTTGAGGTTGCCGTCCTTGTCGAAAAGACGTCCCTGGTCGTCGAACCCGTGAGTCATCTCGTGGCTTATGACCACTCCTATCGCTCCGTAGTTCACGGCGTCATCGGCGTCAGGATTGTAGAAAGGCGGCTGAAGGATGCCGGCAGGGAAACAGATCTCGTTGGTCGAAGGATTATAATATGCGTTCACCGTCTGAGGAGTCATACCCCACTCCGTCTTGTCAACAGGCTTTCCGAGCTTGGAAAGATTGTCCTTGCTCATCCACAGCGCAGCTTCACGAAGGTTCTGATAATAAGACTTTTGAGAATCTATCTCAAGTTCAGAATAATCCTTCCACTTGTCAGGATAACCTATCTTGATGATGAAGGAAGAAAGCTTCTCCTGAGCCTTGGCCTTGGTCTGATCGCTCATCCAGTCCAGGGATGCGACGTGCTGAGAAAGCGCGGTCTGTATGTTATGCACGATTTTCAGCATATTCTGCTTGTCCTTCTCCGGGAAATACTTTTCCACGTACATCTCCCCGACCGCCTCGCCGAGAAGTGAGTTAGGCACCTGCATAGCGCGTTTCCAGCGTGGTTTCGGCTCCTGCACGCCTGACATCTGCTTCGAGAAGAATTCGAATGAGGCGTTGTAGAAATCGTCGCTCACGGCACCGCAAGCCCCGCTCAAAAGCTTGGCCTGAAGATAATGGCTGAGAACGGAAGGTTCTGTGCGGGCGATAATCTTGTCGAGCGCCTTGAAATATGAAGGCTGCTCCACTACGATGCTCTTCTGCTCCGGAATGCCCATAGCCTGCAGATAGAGGTCGAGGTGAAGATGAGGGTAAGCCTTATACAGCGCCTTGACGTCTGTCGGATTGTATTGAGCTTCTATGTCTCTCTGCTGTACCATAGACCAGAATGGCACGGCAATCTTCATCTCGAAATCGAATGCATCGCGGGCCTTCTTGTCCGCCTGAGGGTCACCTGCAAGAGTGAATATCTTCTGGAGGAAAGCAAGATAGCCTTCGCGAAGCCCGGCGTTCTCCTTATTCAGATAATAATCCCTGTTACCCATTGAAAGGCCGGACTCGCCCAGATAGAGGACACTGTTCGAATTGTCCACCATATCGGCTGAGACATACACTCCCCAGCAACCGCCGTCACCATGAAGCTCCATATCAGCCATCGCCTTAACAAATGAAGGGACATCATTAATCTTTGCCAATTCTTCCAGATATGGCTTTACAGGATTGATTCCTTCGGCGTTGAGCCTGGTGGAGTCAAGTCCCATAGCGTAAAGGTCAGAGATCTTCTGACGGACGGATCCTTTTTCCGCATTTCCGTTGCCAAGGCCCTCGAAGAGTTCGTTCAGACGGATCTCGTTGTTCTCCCTGAGGACATCGAAAGATCCGTAGCGTGAATACTCCGGCTTCAGCGGATGATTCTTCTGCCATCCTCCGGTGGCGTACTGATAAAAATCCTCAGCGGGAGACACAGACGTGTCCAGATTGGCAAGATCTATCGCGGGCACTTTTTCGCTCTTTGACGAAGAGCAAGCAGACACTGCTGCCACTAATGCTGCTGACATCACAATTTGAAATTTTTTCATATTATATATATTTGACTACTAACCCGTATTTTTCAAACGGGTCGCAAGTTAGCAAAATTATTCGAAGAAAATGAGTATATTTGGCGGTTATGGAGCGAAACGAGGCTAAAAGCAGAATAGACTTTCTCAGAAAGACACTTTGGGAGAACAGCAAGAGGTATTACGTCGATAATGCCCCCGTGATTTCCGATGTGGAATTCGATATGCTTATGCACGAACTCGAGGATCTCGAGAAAGACTATCCCGAATTCTACGACCCCGATTCCCCCACCCAGAAAGTGGGATCCGACATAGAACAGGAGAAGACGTCAGCGGGATTCAAACAGCGCGCGCACAAATACCCTATGCTCTCGCTTGCGAACACGTACTCGCGTGAAGACATAACGGAGTTCGTCTCCAGGGCGGAAAAACTCCTGAACGGCAAGAAGTTCACCTATTGCTGCGAACTTAAATTCGACGGCACCGCCATCTGCCTGACCTACACGCACGGACGTCTCACGCGCGCCCTCACCAGAGGAGACGGGAAGATGGGAGACGACATCACGGCGAACGCGAAGAGGATATCCAACATTCCGCACATTCTGCACGGAGATTATCCGGACGAATTCGAGATAAGGGGCGAAGTCCTGATGCCTTACAAATCCTTCGACGAACTTAACGAAGAGAGACTCCGTAACGAAGACGCGCCCTTTGCCAATCCGCGCAACGCCGCTTCCGGTTCGCTGAAACTTCTGGATCCTGCCGAGGTGGAAAAACGCTCACTTTACTGCACTTTATATCATATTCCCGCCCAAAGCATACCGGAAAATCTGGCCGGCTCCCACTCGGAGCTGCTGGAGATGGCCCGCAGCTGGGGTCTTCCCATCTCGAAGAATAACAGGATATGCCTTGACATAGACGAGATTCTCGCATACATAGATTATTGGGACTCGGCGAGAAAGACCCTCCCCTACGCCACGGACGGAATAGTGATAAAGATAAACGAGCTCGAATACCAGAGGGAGCTCGGATACACGGCCAAATCGCCGCGCTGGGCGGTTGCTTTCAAATTCAAGGCAGAGCAGGCCTGCACGAAAGTGCTCAGCATAGACTATCAGGTGGGCCGCACCGGCGCCGTAACCCCTGTGGCCAATCTCGAACCGGTCCAATTGGCAGGAACCACAGTCAAAAGAGCCACGCTCAACAACGCCGACCAGATGTCAATAATGGATATACGTGTGGGCGACAGCGTGTATGTGGAGAAAGGCGGTGAGATCATACCCAAGATCACAGGTGTGGAACTTGCCCTCAGAAGAGAAGACAGTCACGCGGAAGTATTTCCTACGCTCTGCCCGGACTGCCATACTCCGCTCGTGAGGGTGGACGGTGAGGCCAAATGGTTCTGTCCCAACAACAAGGGCTGCCCTATGCAGATAAAGGGACGGCTGCTGCATTTCACATCGAGAAAAGCTATGGACATACTTGCCGGAGAATCGACCATAGACCAGTTATACTCCAGAGGTCTGGTTCTCAAACCGTCGGACTTCTATTCACTCACGGCACACGATCTGGTGCTTCTGGACGGATGGAAGGAGCGTTCGGCCCTCAGATTCCTGGATTCCCTGCGCGAATCTCTGAAAGTGCCTTTCGAAAGAGTCCTCTTCGCGCTTGGCATAAGATACGTCGGAGAACAGACCGCACGTGAGGTGGCAAGACATTTCGGAAACATAGACGCCATAATATCAGCGGGTAAAGAAGAAATCAGCGCCGTCAAGGACGTGGGAGATGTCATAGCGGACAGCATATATAACTTCGTACGCGACCCCGAGCAGCTTCTGCAGATAGAAAAACTGAAAGAAGCCGGACTGCGTTTCGAGGTTAGCGGGACCCGGGAGAACAAGTCGGACGCGCTGAAAGACAAGACCATAGTGATATCAGGCAATTTTTCCATAAGCCGCGAGGATATGAAGGCCCTCATCGAAAAGCACGGAGGCAAGAATTCGTCTTCACTTAGCGGCAAGACGAGTTTTCTTCTCTGCGGAACGAAACCGGGGCCCGAGAAACTGAAGAAATGCGAAGAATTGCATATCCCCATAATCAACGAACAGGAATTCCGTTCCTTGCTCCCGGAAAAGGAGAATGAAACGGGTGAAAACAATATATCTGAGCTTAGCCTATTTTAATAGTAGTGTATGAAAAGTACGGAATTTGACGAAAACGACTACGAAATCATAGAAGAAGAATATGCCGGCCTGAAGGAATTGGCCAAGCAGAGATGCAAGGACGAAGAGGAACTCGCCGTAGTTCAGAAGGCTTTCGACTTTGCCAATGAGGCGCACAAGAATGTCAGAAGGCGTTCCGGCGAGCCATATATCATTCACCCCATAGAGGTGGCGAAGATAGTGGTGAGCGACATAGGTCTGGGCTACAAGTCCATCACCGCGGCTCTTCTTCACGACGTGGTGGAAGATACCGAGTACACTACCGAGGATATACGCAGCCTGTTCGGAGACAAGGTGGCTTCCCTGGTGGACGGACTTACCAAAATCAAGACCGTACTCGACAATGAGGACCGCACGAAGAACACTTCCATAGAGATGCCGAGCCTGCAGGCCGAGAATTTCAAAAGGATACTTCTCACGCTCAACGACGACGTGAGAGTGGTTCTGATAAAATTGGCAGACCGCCTGCACAACTGCAGGACGATAGAGTTTATGCCGGAGCACAAGAGGGAGAAGATTCTCTCGGAGACGATGTACCTTTTCATTCCGCTTGCGCACAGACTGGGCCTCTACAGCATAAAGACCGAGATGGAGAACATCTGGCTCAGATATAAGGAACCGGATGAATATAAAAGGATTACCGAACTGACGAATACGGCCTTGAAGGAAAAGTCGCAGATCATAGACGACTTCATAGAACCTATCAGGGAAGCGCTTACGGAAGACGGCTACGAGTTCGAGATAAAGAAGCGCATAAAGACTCCTTACTCCATCTGGAGAAAGATGATCACCAAGCACGTCACTTTCGAGCAGATCTTCGACCTGTACGCGATAAGGATAATCTTCAGTCCCAAATCCGACGACCCTGTAAAAGAAAGGAAGCAGTGTTACGACATATATGCCACGGTTACAAGCCTTTACCGCTACCAGCAGGACAGGCTCCGCGACTGGATCAAACAGCCTAAGAGCAACGGATACGAGGCTCTCCACTGCACTCTTATGAGCAAGGGCGGCGTATGGGTGGAAGTGCAGATACGTTCCAAACGAATGGACGACATAGCGGAGAAGGGAATCGCGGCGCACTGGGCATACAAGAAGGACGGATACATCTCCGAGAACGACAGCGAGATGGACAAATGGCTGGACAAGGTCCAGGAGATCATCAAGAGTCCGGACGTAAGCACGCTGGAGCTGCTGGACATCATACACCAGGACCTCCTGTCAAGCGACATAGTGGTATTCACCCCGCTCGGAAACCAGAAGAGCATACAGAAGGGAGCAACCGCGCTCGATTTCGCGTATCTAACTGATACACAGATGGGACACCACGCCATTGCGGCGAAAATCAATATGAAGCTCTGCGCACTCTCGCAGGTGCTCCGACAGGGTGACCAGGTGGAGATAATCACCGCCGAGAACGCCACTCCGCATCTCGATTGGCTCGAATTCCTGAAAACCCAGGATGCGAAAAGAAGGGTTCTGGAATATATAAAGGAGAACACTCCGGAAGACAGGGAGAAGGCTGAGGCCCTGATGACGGCCACGAACAACAATCTTCTCAACAAACCTGCCGAAAGAATTGTCATAGTGGGAGATACGCACTACGTGTCCGCCCCTTGCTGCAATCCTATTCCGGGAGATCCCGTGATAGGAGTCACCTACCCTGACGGAACCATAGTCGTGCACAAGAAAAGCTGTCCGTGTCTGGAGAGCCTCGGGAGCACGCACGGAGACAAGCTTGTCCAAGTCCGCTGGGACGAGAAATCGGGCCAATTGGACTTCCCGGTAAAAATCAACCTCAAGGGTCTGGACAGAGTGGGGCTTCTGAATGACATCACTTCCCTGGTATCCCTGTCGCTTGGCATAAATATGCGAAATCTCTCGCTCAGCACTGACAGAGGTGTGTTCGAGGGCACCATAGAGCTTCTCGTGAAAGACAGGGAGACACTTGAAAAACTCATCGAAAGCATAAGCAAAATCAAAGGGATACAGAGCGTATCCAGAATAGAACTGTAATGAGAACACGCCTGAAAGACATAGCGATTCCTCTCGGCACGGCTCTCTGCCTGCTGTCCCCGACCTTCTTTATGCATTCCTGCGCCAATACCACACAGGCGCCCAGCGGAGGCAAGAAAGACACCATACCCCCCGCTCTTTACTGGGCCAAGCCTGAACCGGGAGCCACAAAAGTAGACACCGTAAAGACGCGTCTGGAGTTCGGATTCGACGAATACGTCACCATAAAGAACCAGCAGAACATCTTCCTCTCCCCACCACAGAAGAAGGCGCCCAAAGCCAAGGTCAAAGGCAAAGGGATAGTGGTCACGTTCGAAGAGCCTTTGCAGAAAGGGATCACATATACATTGAATTTCACAGACGCTCTCGCGGACAATAACGAAGGGAATATGTTCCCTGGCTACACATACGTGTTTTCCACCGGAGACAAGATAGACTCCATGCTCGTGACAGGCACCGTCAGGGACTGCAACACCCTGATGCCGGTGAAGGGAGCCACCGTGATGCTATACAAGGACCACAGCGACTCGGCCATATTCAAGACGCGCCCTTTCGCTGCCAGCAAGACAGACGACTGGGGGTATTTCTGCATTCCATATATCCCTGACACGCTTTACAGGCTGTACGCCATCAAAGACGAGAACAACGACAACCTCTACCAGATGGAAAGCGAGCAGGTGGGATTCGTAGATTCTCTGATCCGTCCTGTAATGAGGGTGAACGACACTCTGAAGGAGATGCAGAAGTATGACGCGAAAGACACTCTCGAATGCCGTGCGCGCAAAAGCGAATACGACATAAGGCTGTTCAAAGAGGAGAACACTTCGCAGAAGCTCCTCAACAAGGCGCGCACGGCGGACCGCAGAATGTACGTGACCTTCTCGGCCAAAGACGCGTGGATAGACTCCCTTTGGGTGAAAGGATACAAGGCCGACAGGCTCATAAGCCAGTTCAATCTACGCCGCGACAGTCTCGAGATCTGGATAAACGACAGAAGACGCACTCCCGACACGCTTCAGCTGTACGTCTCCTACCGCAAGACCAACGACTCCACACACGTCTATGAAAGCGCTACCGAACACTACCCTATGTTCATAGAGGGAGCTCTGCCAAAGAAAAGCGGCCGTGCGGCAAGGATGAACCTCAAGCACGAGGATACCATCTGCGTATACAAACTGACGGCGACTCCGGAGACCGTGGAGCAGAAAGGCTTCGAACTGAACTTCGACTATCCTATAATCAACGCTTCCTTCGATTCTCTGCGATTCCGCTATATCAACCCTAAGCAGAAAGAGTCAAAAGGCACCTTCACGGTGGAAAGGGATTCGCTTAACCTGCGCCACTATACCATACGCCCGACGGAGAAGATTCTTCCGGGGTATGAGTATTTCCTCAAAGTGCCAAGCCGCACTTTCAGAGACATAAACGGATATTACAACGACAGCACCGAAGTGAAAGTGTCTCTTCCTAAGGACGATCAGCTGAGCAGCATCATACTCAAGATGGAAGGGGTGGACAGCAAAATCATAGTGGACCTTCTGAGCGAAAAAAGGGACAAGACCCTGCGCTCCTACATTATAGAAAAAGACGGCGACCTGACATTCCCCTACCTCAAACAGGGAAAATATTCAGTGCGAATCACTTTCGATTACAACAGGAACTCAATGGTGGACACTGGAGATCTGCTGCTCAAAAGACAGCCGGAGAAAGTGGTATTCTTCAAAGTGAGCGAAGACGAGGAGTTCCTCAATCTTCCTGCAGCTACGGAACTCACTCAGATAGTGACGGTTAAAGACCTCAAGTAAAGTATGAAAAGGACAGTTGCAGCCATAGTTACACTTCTGGCATCCGTCTTTTATGCATTGGGACAGGATCCGCAGAAAGACAGCATCGTCACGTCTTGGCCGGACGAGTATCTGGACACCGTGCAGGTGAATTTCTCGAGCAAGCTCAACGACTACTCTATGATAGGATTCAATTATGGAGTGACGCTCACCGGAATGCAGTTCTCGCCAAGCCACAGCCAGCAGAGGGACCTCGCGCTCGGACACTACTCCCTCACCTTCACCCACTACGAGAAGATGTTCAATTATCTCCCCTATTTCGGCTGGACCATAGGGTTGGAATACGGACACGAAGGATACCATTTCAAAGAGAACAAGGAGACCGGAGACACATACGTCTACCCCGTGGAAAAAAGCACGGCGATGAAGATGGATGTGGTGGAAGTGCCGTTTATGATGCAGGTGCACCGCGACGGACTTCACAGCAAAGTCTATGCAGGACTGGGCATCTACGGAGGCTACCGCCTGAGTGTGGAGAGGACAGGCGAGAGCGTGAATGAATCATATAAGAACGCATTCTACAGCACGGACATACGCTGGGACTACGGTTTTCAGGGAGGTGTAGGATTGGCTCTGGTGTTCGACCCCGTGGAGTTCCACGTCAACGCACAGCTCCGCTACGGTCTGTCCAGCATCTTCACGGCCAATTCCCTCTACCCGTCAGGCTCTGACAATGAGGCGCTCAACAGCGTATATTACAGATATGCATATCCCCTCGACATAATCATATCGGCCGGGATCCACATACAGTTAGGCAAGCGTTTCGGCACCACGAACGCCGATCTCAAACGCAAGGCAAAAGAAATAGTCTATGGTAAAGATAGGTAATCCGGGAGTGGAACTTGGAAAGGGACTCCCCATCGTAATACAGACGATGTGCAACACCCATACCGACGATGAAACAGCCTGCATAGAACAGTGCGTAAGGCTTGCGAATGCAGGTGCGGCCATTATAAGGCTGACCGTACCCGGTATGCAGGACGTTCAGCACATAAAAAACATACGTGAAGCTCTGCGAAGCCAGGGCATATTCACTCCGATAGTGGCCGACATCCATTTCTCCTCACAGACGGCCATAGCCGTGGCGCCTTTCGTGGATAAAGTAAGAATCAATCCTGGGAATTTCCACAAAGACCACCTCAAGGCACGTGAAGAATTCTCCCGGCTCATAGGAGTGTGCAAAGAGCACGGAACTGCCATAAGAATAGGTGTCAACCACGGTTCGCTGGGTGAATACATCACTTCTCTTTACGGCAACACCCCTCACGCTATGGCTCTCGCCGCGATGGAATGGATAAAGATATGCGTGGACCACGATTTCGACAAGGTCGTGGTGTCACTCAAATCGTCAAACACCGTAACTATGGTGCAGGCCTATAGGGAACTCGAACGGATGTATCATCAGGAAGGGATATACTTCCCTCTGCACGTGGGAGTTACGGAAGCGGGAAACGGAGACGGAGGAAGAATAAAATCCTGTGTGGGAATAGCCACCCTTCTGGAAGAAGGGATAGGCGACACCATACGCGTCTCTCTGACCGAAGACCCTCAGAATGAACTTCCCGTGGCAGCTTATCTCGCCGCCCGGTACTCTCAGGCGCCAAAGCCGTCGCTTGACGAGCGGACGGAGCACATACTGGATGCAGCCTGCACCTGGGGGCCACGCCTTATGCGGGGCGAAGTGGACGATATTCCTAAAGACGCGCTTGAACCCTACCTCAGGGAAGAAATACTTCAGGCCGCGAGAAAGAAATTCTACAGGCCGGAATACATTGCCTGTCCAGGCTGCGGACGCACTATGTACAACCTCCAGGCCGCATTCGAAGAAGTGAAAAAGAAGACGGCCCACCTCGACAACGTGGTGATAGCCGTTATGGGATGCATCGTGAACGGTCCGGGAGAGATGGCAGACGCCGACTGGGGATATGTAGGAGAAGGCGGAGGAAAAGTGAGCATATACAAAAAAAATGTGCCTGTTCTCAAGCACATCCCGGAAAGCGAAGCTGCAGACACACTGCTGCGTCTTATAGAAGAAGACCGGAAATCTTAAAATACAGCACTGCAGCCGGAATGGCGAGCAGCATAGAATCCAGTCTGTCGTAAACGCCTCCGTGACCTGGGATCAAAGTGCCCGAATCCTTCACGGAGAAACTCCTCTTCCACATACTCTCCACCAGATCTCCCAGATCTCCTATCACGCTGAGCAGTGCGGCCAGAGCAAAGGCGTGCACATAACTGGTATCCAACAGGCCAATGGCTTTCAGCAGCCAAGCTCCCAGACAGGCGAACACTATGCCACCCACAAAGCCCCACCAGCTCTTTCCGGCAGAAATTTGAGGCGCCATCTTGCGTGCGCCCTTACTGGAACCGAGCGTACAGCCTAAGCAATACGCCCCCACATCGGAAAGAGACACAAGCACGAATATGTCAAGAAGCAATATTCCGCTGTACACTCCCCCGTTTATACACAGGACAGGAGTAAGCGCCAATGGCAAGGCCGTAAAGAACAGACCCGCCACGGCATAAGCCATACCTGAATACCTGCTGCGGTCTTCTGTCCAGATTGGAATCACGACCCCGAGAAGGATAGGAACAAGCGAGGCGTAGAGCCAACTGTCACACACAAGGCCAAGTCTTAAAAGATAAACGGAAAGGAAAACCGCAAGCGCACCTATGGAGAAAAGTATGCGGGTGGCTTTGAAATTTGCCCCAAGGGTCATCCTGTGGAACTCAAACAAAACCAGAACCGTCAACGCACCGAACACAACTGCAAAACAAGGCTGTGGACCCAACAGGCCCACAGCTATGATTAAAGCGTATACAACGCCCGAAATCGTCCGTTTAAGCAGCTGCTTCACTTTCCTCTTTTGCTTCGTCTTCAGTATCCTTCACCTTAGGTCCGCATATAGCCTCTACATCCTCGGCGAAGATGACTTCCTTGGTGAGAAGAAGATTCGCTACCTGCTTCCACTGATCCTCGTGCTCCTTGAGGAGAGCATAAGTCTTGTCGTGGACCTCACGCACAAGCTTGTTCACCTCGGCATCAAGCAGTTCAGCAGTCTTCTCGGAATAAGGCTTGGTGAAGTCATACGAACTTCCGGTAGAATCGTAGTAACTGAAATATCCGAATTTTTCTGACATTCCATAGTACTGGACCATAGCGTAAGCCGTCTTGGTAAGACGCTCAAGGTCGTTCTGAGCTCCGGTAGAAGGTTCGCCGTTGAGAATCTCCTCCGCCACGCGACCGCCAATCAGAGAGCACATCTCATCCATCATCTGGCTCTTGCGCTCAATCTTATGATCATCAGGAAGATACCACGCGGCACCCAGTGCGCTTCCCCTCGGCACGAGAGTAACTTTGAGAAGCTGATTGGCGTGAGGCAGATACCAGCTTGCCACCGCGTGTCCAGCTTCGTGATGGGCGATGGTGACCTTTTCCGATTGAGAAAGGATATAGCCCTTCTTCACTATACCGCCGACTATCCTGTCTACAGCATCGAGGAAATCCTCCATCTGAATGTCCGCCTTGTTCTTGCGGGCAGCCACCAGCGCAGCCTCGTTGCAGACATTGGCGATATCGGCGCCGCTGAAACCAGCTGTCTGCTTCGCCATATATGCGACATCGAAATCTTTGTCAAGCTTGAGACCCTTGACGTGAACATTGAATATCTCTTCACGTTCCTTAAGTTCGGGAAGATCCACGTGAATCTGTCTGTCGAAACGTCCGGCGCGCATAAGCGCCTTATCCAGAATATCGGCACGGTTGGTAGCAGCAAGCACTATCACACCGCTGTTGCTTCCGAATCCGTCCATCTCAGTAAGCAACTGATTGAGAGTGTTTTCCCTCTCGTCATTACCTGAGAATCCGGCGTTCTTGCCTCTGGCGCGGCCCACAGCGTCTATCTCGTCGATGAACACTATGCACGGAGCCTTCTCCTTAGCCTGTGCGAAGAGGTCCCTGACGCGCGACGCACCCACACCGACGAACATCTCCACGAAATCCGATCCGCTCATAGAGAAGAAAGGCACGTCAGCCTCGCCTGCTACAGCCTTGGCAAGAAGGGTCTTACCGTTACCCGGAGGACCTACCAGAAGGGCGCCCTTAGGTATCTTCGCGCCAAGCTCGGTATATTTCTGAGGATTCTTGAGGAAATCCACGATCTCCATCACCTCTTCCTTGGCACCATAAAGACCGGCCACATCCTTGAATGTGACGTTGACCTTGTTCTTGTCCGCCAATTTTCCCTGCGCCTTGCCGACATTGAACGGATTGAATCCGCCACCGCCACCCTGGCCGCTCTGTCCACCGCCCATAGGACGGAAGGAACGGAACATCATCACATACATCAGTATGATGAGTATGAACGGGAAAATCCACTCGAGGACATTGCCCCAGACGTTGCTGTTCTGAGTCACCACGAGCTTGACATTCTCCCCTGAAGGCAGATGGCTGTTGAGTTCTGCCATCTCCTTTTCCATATCGAAATGGTCTGTGGCCAGGAACACGTAATGAGGCGAACGTGACGGAGCCGTGCCGCCGAAGTCCGAAAGATACTTGTCAAGGCTCTGGCTCTTGAGCGTCACCAGTCCGCGATACTCGTTACGTACGAAATTAATCTCCTTGACATCCCCGTTCAAGACCATCTCCTGGACTCTGGCCCATTCGGTCTTTTGAGGATTGGCAGCGCCCCTGTCCTTGAAGAGCAGGAAGAAAAGCCCGCCGACAAGAAGTATGTAAAGCCAGGACAGATTTATCCTGACCATCTTTATTTTTTTCTTATCCATCAGTCTGTGTATGTTTTACGTGGTGCATCGGCCCAAAGATCCTCAAGCCGGTAGAATTCCCTGTACTCCTTGAGAAAAACGTGAACCACGATATGTCCGAAATCCAGAATAACCCAGAATGCATTTTCCATACCCTGCATACGCAGAGGCTTTATACCGAGTTTTTCCTTGGTTTCTTTGATGATATTGTCCGCAATGGCGTTGACCATCGTGGTGGAAGTGGCGGTGCACACTACGAAATAGTCAGTTATGGCAGTACCGACGGGACGGAGGTCAATGGAAATGACATCCTCGCCCTTTTTGTCTAAAATGGCACCGGCTATAACGTCGAGTTCTTGATTTGTCATAAATGGAATTTGTATATTTGCAGCGACAAAGATACAAAATTTGCACCACTATGGAAACATCGCATATCACTTGGCATAATTGTCTGGAATCCACAAATTCCGATGCCAAATTGCACATTGACGATTATGACAATCTGTCAGTCTGCGCAGCCCTCAGCCAGCCGAAAGGTCGCGGGCAGGCAGACCACAAATGGTTTGCGACCCCGGGAAAAAACCTCACTTTCACGATAATACTCAAACCTGACGGATTCGTGGCCGCAGATGCCCTGTATCTTACGCGCATAACCACCCTCTCGCTTCTTTCATACCTCAGGAGAAAAGGAATCGAAGCGCGCATCAAATGGCCTAACGATATCTGGGTCGGAGATAGAAAGATATGCGGAATCCTCATAGAGAACACTCTGGACGGCCATCTGGTACACTACTCCCTGATAGGAATAGGGCTGAACGTGAACGAGAAGAATTGGCCCGAATATCTTCCCAATCCCGTATCTATGAGCGAGTTGACAGGAAAAGAATACGACATACGGGTGGAATTGGAGGAATTCCATAAAGAATTTTGCCGCCACGAGCAGATGTACTGGCACGATGACGGCAAAAAATATCTTTGCGAAGAATTCGAGAAAAAGGTGTTCAGGCTTTCTGAAGATCTCTAATCACCGACGCCGGGTCCTCCGCCCCAAGCACCGAACTTCCCGCCACGACTATGTCAGCGCCGCTTTCCGCGAGAACCTTCACATTATCCGGGCCAATCCCTCCATCCACCTCTATGAGGGTGGCAGCCTTGCAGCGGTTTATCTGACACTTCAACGCAGATACCCTGTCCACTGTCTGATAGATGAATTTCTGACCTCCGAATCCGGCATACACGGACATCACGAGGAAAAAGTCGACCTTGCCTATATACTTATAGAGCTTGTCCACGGGGATATTAGGATTGATGGCCAATCCCACCTTAAGTCCCTGCCTGCGGGCGGCGCGTATCACCGCCGAGGTTCTCCAGCCTGTAGTCTCCAGATGGAAACTGACCATCTTCACGCCAAGTTCGGCAAGGCGTTTGAACCACCTCTCCGGCTTAACCACCATAAGATGGGCGTCGAGAGGAACGGTCGCCACACGGCTGACGGCTTCCACAACAGGAAAACCGAACGAAATGTTAGGGACAAAACTGCCGTCCATTATATCCAGGTGGATATAGTCGGCACAGGATTCTATCACCTTGATATCTTTTTCAAGATGAAGGAAATCCGCGGTGAGAATTGAAGGCGCAACTTTCATATCATTTGAAATTTACTACGACATCTTCGAGATGCTGTGCAAATTTAACTAAACTTTTCAATTCCAGTTTCTCTCCCGGGGCGTGAACTCCGCGAAGTGTAGGTCCGAACGAAATCATATCCAGTCCGGGGAATTTCTCGAGGAACAGTCCGCATTCCAGACCTGCGTGTATGGCGAGAACCAGCGGCTTCTCTCCGAAAAGCTTCTCATAAGAGTGCACGCACTGCTTGAGTATAGGCGAGTCCACATTCGGTGCCCAACCGGGATATTCGCTGACGTGCTCGACCTCGGCTCCGCCAAGCGAAAGTGCCGCCTCGACCTTCGCGGCGATGGCGTGGCACTCGCTTTTCGTACTGCTTCGCTGACTGGTGCACACGTGTATCGTCTTTGTCTTCGTATCCGTTCTGACGGAAGCCAGATTGGTCGATGTCTCCACGAATCCCGG
>CAVHGF010000002.1:55003-67104 GCA_963635625.1 Treponemataceae bacterium
GGAATCGAGATGCGTGTACAGGAAACGCAGAAGCAGCTGGACGGTATTGGCCCTGCCCTTGTTGATGTCATCCCCGCTATGACCGCCTATACCGCCGGATATCCTGATTCTATAGAAGCCGCCGGATAAAGACTCCGAGGTCTCCGTATCATAGTGATATTCAGCAAGAGTGGTCACGCCTCCGGCACAGCCGATAAACATCTGCCCCTCGTCCTCAGAATCGAGATTGATAAGAGTCTTGCCTGTAAAGAAGCCGTCTTTCATATACTCGGCTCCGTCCATACCGGTCTCCTCGGAGATGGTAAAAACGCACTCAAGAAGTCCCATAGGCAGATCGCTTTCCAGAAGGGCGAGACAAGCGGCGATGCCTATGCCGTCATCTGCACCCAACGTGGTATCCTTGGCAATGAGCCAGCCGTCCTCTATCTCATAACGGATGGGGTCTTTGAAGAAGTCGTGCTCCACCCCGGCATTCTTCTCACACACCATATCCTGATGCGCCTGAAGAACGAGAGTAGGAACGTCCTCCTTTCCTTTGCTCGCCGGACGGGCTATGCAGACATTGCCTATCTCATCTTTTTTGACGGCAAGACCGCGGCCGGTCGCCCACTCCAGAAGGTACTGCGTCATAGGTTCCTCGTGTCCTGAGCCACGTGGAATACGGGTAATGTCCTTGAATATTTCAAGGATTCTATCTGATAGCATATTATATAGAATTTAAAATTATCGTCCAATCGGCTGAAGAATGCCTTCGAGCTCCGTAACGTAAGTCTTGAACATTCTGTCAGTGGTCATCAGGTCACTTACGTTATTACAAGAATGCAACACCGTGGAATGATCCTTCCCTCCTGTCTTCGAGCCAATCAGAGAAAGCGAGCAGTTAGGAATGAGGTTCCTGCACAGGAACATAGAGATCTGACGCGCCTGCACAAGCAATCTCTTGCGTGAGGAAGACAGAAAATCTTCCTTGCTTATATGGAAATATTCGCAAACCGCCACCTGAACCTGCTCTATGGTAAGGTCGCTCTTCTGCTCGGAAACTATATTCTCGAGCACACTGCTTGCCATCTCTATGGAACAATCCTTATGTGTATAAGTCGAATGAGCCATAAGAGAAATCAACGCGCCTTCGAGCTCACGGAAATTACTCTTCACGTTCATAGCGATATAACGGAGTACATCGTCTGAAATCATCAGTCCCTCCCTTTCGCACTTGCTCTGCAGCATACTCAGTCGAGTGTTGTAATCAGGATGCTTCAGTTCTACCGACAAACCCCACTTGAAACGGGAAAGAAGTCTCTCCTCGAAATTCTCAAGATCCTTCGGAGCGCGGTCAGAAGTGAGTATGAGCTGTTTGCCGTGAAGATGCAGATGGTTGAATATGCTGAAGAACGCACTCTGGTTACCCTGTCCGCGCATATCCTGGATATCGTCCACGATAAGCACGTCTATCTTCATAAAGAAAGAAAGGAACTCGGTGAGCACGTTACGCTGAGTCGCATCCATATATTTGGTCTTGAACTCAGTGCCTGTAACATAAAGCACGGTGCATTCGGGAGCGTTCTCCTTGATGGCATTACCTATGGCCTGTGCCAAGTGAGTCTTGCCAAGCCCGCAGCCGCCGAAGATGAAAAGCGGATTATACGGAGTATTGCCCGGCTTCTCGGAAATCTCTATTCCCGTCAGAATGCCAAGCTTGTTGCACTCTCCGCGGACAAGCGTGGAGAAGCGGTAGTCAGGATTAAGCCTCGGGTCTATCTGAAGACGCTTCATTCCCGGATAGACGAGAGGTCCCGTACTTCCGCCCGGCTTGAGCGGAGAAAAAGGAACTGGAGAATTCGTCACCCTCGGACCCGCCGAAGCATCTATCTCCATAGAAGGCTGTCCCAATACAGGAGAGACACGATAACGGAGCTTGGCCCCGGAACCAATCACCCGGCGGAGGGTACGGGAAAGCAAATCGATGAAATTCTCTTCTATGAAACTGCGAAAATATTCAGAAGGCACCTCGAGAGTCAGGACATCACCGACAAGACTTACGAAACGTATAGGTTTGAACCAGGTTTCGTACTGCGCGGGGAGGATATTGCTTTCTATGATGTGCAGACACTCCTCCCAGACATTCTCAATATGTCTTTGATTATCCTGCATTGTTTGGGAATTCTTTCGAAAGCAAAAGTGAACGAAAAAAAACTAAAAAAAAAACAAATTTGCTATTGCATAAGTAAATTAAAATACATAGCAAAAATATTTTTAGTTGACATCGTTCCGAATCTATTTATGGCTGAAAATCAATAGGTTAGCAACTAATTGTAAAGACACTCTTTACTTCCCGGAATTGCCCGAAAAAGGCATTCTACTTATATCTGGTCAAGGTTTCGCCCTCTATTTTAACTATGAAGGAATCCGGGTATTTCGCCTTGATTTTCTTATACTCGGCCTGAGTTTTTTCAATTGAAGAAGAAACCCCCACCACATACTTTTTCAATTTGCCTTTTTCTATCACCAGCGGGTCATAGCCCAGAAGTCTCGAATCCCCTTTTTTTATGTCGGCGGACACCGCGAAAATCTGCACTCCGTATCTCACCTGCGAAACGCTCTTATCAACAGAAGACGACACCGCGCCCTGCGAAGAATTGGCCTTATTCTGAGAAGCCGGTTCAGCCGAAGGTTTTACCGGAGTGGAAGTGGAACCGTCGTACTGCCTCTTGTACTCTCCGAAGGCTGCAAGAAGCCTTTTTGCCAATTCCTGACGCTGTGCGGGCTTTTTAAGTTCACCGAGATCCTGCTGATTGCTTATAAAGCCCAACTCCACCAGAACCGCCGGCATAGTGGTCTTCCAAAGCACATAAAACGGATCCTGGCTCACTCCCCTGTTGGCCTTTATGGGTCCGCCCACAAGTTTTTGGTTGATAATCTGAGCATAGTCTATGCTCTGCTGCAGATGGGCGCTCTGCATCATCGTCATAAAGATATAGGAACTGGGATCCGAAGGGTCGAATCCGGCCTGCTTGGCATTATAGTTATCGTCGAGCATTATCACGGAGTTCTCCCTTTTGACCAATTCGAGATTGGCCTTGTAAAGATCGCGGTTCTTCTGGGAGGACTGTCCCAGCACGTGGATGGAAAAGCCGGAGACCTTGGTGGAATAAGCCGAATTGATATGAATGGACATAAAAAGATCCGCCGAGCACTCGTTAGCTATCTCCGCGCGCCTGTCAAGCGAGATGAAGGTGTCGTCGGTGCGCGTCATAACCACCTTCACGTCAGGATATTTGGCCTTGATGAGCTTTTCGAGGCGCTGGGCTATGTCCAGAGTGAAATCCTTCTCCTTGGTCTTGCCGTCCTTGCTTACGGCTCCGGGATCCTTTCCTCCGTGACCGGCGTCGATGACTACGGTTTTCAGAACCAGATCCGTCGATGCGAAAGCATTCAAAGACACTGACAGGACT
Organism: Treponemataceae bacterium; assembly: GCA_963635625.1. Classification (GTDB taxonomy): domain Bacteria; phylum Bacteroidota; class Bacteroidia; order Bacteroidales; family UBA932; genus Cryptobacteroides. Next base: position 58,456 of record CAVHGF010000002.1, read on the forward strand.
AAAAATAGAAGTGAGGCTATGCGTTTCATCTTGAAAACTCCGAATTATATCTTATCTTTGCGAGATTGCAAATTTAGGAAAAAATTGCGCAAACGCACATATAAATATATATTTACCATAGCGGTGATTCTTCTGTTCTGCTTTTCTTCGGCAAAGGCGCAGAGACCTCCGCGTGTTCCGCTTGCAGGCGGGGCCAAGCCGAAAAAGGAGGCCGTGCGGCCGGATTCGGCGACATTGGCAAAAAGAGACAGCATCGCAAGAGCGGATTCGCTGTTCAGGGTGGATTCACTCGCAGGGCTCAGCCGCAGTTCGCTCAAGGAGCCGGCATTCTCCAACGCCAGGGACTCCATAGTGGAAGTGTTCACCGACGGCAAGAGGATGATTTATTATTACGGAGACGTGACGGTCAAGTATCAGGATATGACCCTGACCGCAGAGCGTATGGACTACGATATGAACTCCGGAACGGTGTATGCGCGCGGCGTGCTGGACACCCTGACAGGCGAGTGGAAAGGACTCCCGGTGATGACACAGGGCAAGCAGTCGTACAAGATGCACGAGATAAGGTATAACTTCAACTCGCAGAAAATCAATATCAAACAGGCTCTCACCTCGGAAGACGAAGGTCTGCTTCACGGGCAGCACATCAAGATTATGCCCGACAAAAGTATGAATGTGGAGCACGGCAAATACACCGTCTGCGACCTCGAGCATCCGCACTACTGGATGGAACTTTCAGTGGCGAAAGTGGTGACCAAACCGACCAGAAAAACGGTCTTCGGACCGGCGCATCTGGTGATAGCAGATGTGGACATACCTTTCCTTGGCATTCCTTTCGGATTCATCCCCAAAAAACCTGAACGTGCGACGGGACTTCTGATGCCTACTTTCGGAGAAGAGACGGCCCGAGGTTTTTTCGCAAGAGACGCCGGTATGTATTTCGTGTTCGGAGATTATCTTGACCTCTCCGTGACGGGAGACTATTATACGCTCGGCTCCTGGGCACTTGACGTAAACTCCAGATACAAAGTCAACTATAAGTGCAACGGTAACCTTTCTTTCAATTATTCGCACGACCAGACGGGAGAAAAGGGGGCGTCGGATTTCTATTCGTCAAGCAACTTCGGTATAAAATGGAGCCACTCACAGGACTCGAAGGCACATCCGGGAACCACGTTCAGCGCCTCGGTGAACTTCTCCAGCCCGGCCAACAGCAAATATAACTCGCATTCGGTAACGGAAGCCCTTCAGAATCAGGTCAGTTCATCCGTCTCCTATTCAAAGAACTGGAACGGAAAAGTGAACCTGTCCCTCAACTTGCTGCACAGCCAGAACTCAAGGGACAGTTCCTACGCCTTCACGCTGCCTAACGTCACTCTTTCCGTGAGCACCTTCTACCCTTTCAAGCAGAAGAACAGGGTCGGAAAGGAGAAAGTGTGGGAGAAGATATCGTTCGGATACAACACGTCGCTCCAGAACAAAATCAACTTCAAGGCCAGCGAATTCGGGAAGGCGGGCTTCACCGACAAGTTCAAGAACGGAATGACGCATAACTTCAGCATAGGACTGCCAAGTTTCCAGCTGCTCAAATATTTGACGTTCAATCCTTCAGTATCTTACAGCCAGAACTGGTTCTTCCGTAGCAGCGAGGCGGTCTACAACTCCGAGACAGACCAGGTGGAACTGGTGGAAGGCAAGCAGTTCGGATCGTTCGGCATCACCCAGAACTATTCCGGGTCGTTGAGTATGTCCACACGTATATATGGTATGTTCAATTTCGGCCGTTACTCGAAGGTGCAGGCCATAAGGCACGTGATATCGCCTTCGATCTCGCTGTCGGTAAGCCCTGAGAAAGGCACCTATGCCAACGGCTACCGCACCCTTACATATACGGACGCGAGCGGTTCGGAGAAGGAGTACCAGTATAACATCTACGCCGGCCAGCTCTACTCCGCCCCGAGCAAAGGCAAGACCGCTTCGATGAACGTGTCCATAGGCAACAACCTCGAGGCCAAGGTGCGCGACTACGCCGATTCGACAGGCAAAGGAAGCAAGAAAGTGAAGCTTCTGGACCAGTTCAACATATCTTCTGGATACAACTTCCTGGCGGACTCGCTCAAGATGCGCACGATAAGCACCACGATGAGCACCAATCTCTTCAACAAGATCAACCTCAGCGGAAGTGCGGCTTTCGACCCTTATGCGATAGACGGCAAAGGCAAGACCTACAACAAATTCGCCCTTACGGCCGGACAGGGATTGGCACGATTCACGACAGGTTCGCTCTCAGCATCTTATGCCATTTCAGGAAAGGGAACCATAGACGGCAACGACGGACGCGCGGAAGGCAGCGCCACAGATTATTATCAGAGAATATATTATCACCCTGTCACGGGCGAATACATACCGGGAGGTTGGCTTTACTATACCAATCCGAACGTTCCTTGGTCACTGAATTTCAGCGCCAGCTTCCGCTATTCGCGTTCGTACTCGTACAACAGCAGCACCGAAGTGCTCTCCAAGAAGGACACTTACACCACGACCCTGAACGTGACCGGCAACATCAAGCTCACTCCGCGGCTGAACATCAACGCCTCTTCCGGATATGATTTCATAGCGAAGAAACTCACCACGACACAGCTCAACGCCACTTATGACCTGCACTGCTTCAACATCACCTTCTCTTGGGTGCCTATAGGCACGTGGAAACAGTACAGCTTCAAGATAGCTGCCAATGCCGCATCGCTTGCAGACCTGCTGAGATTCAAAAAGAGCAGCAGTTATTGGGATAATTAAAAATATTCTCTTATATTTGCCGTGCCTTTTTTCGGGAAGGCTTCTTACGAATTGAATAATGGCGGTTCCGCCACAACTTAACAATATTTTTTCATGCCACATCGTCTATACGACCTTAGTGAGATGAGCCGCGAGCAATTGGAGGAAATTGCAGGTTCGCTCAACATTAAATTTTCCAAGAAAACAGATAATGAGAATCTCGCTTATTTGATTCTCGACGCAGAGGCAAATGCGGTTGCCAGCGGTGCCCTGAGCGCCGATAATGCGCCTTCACCTAAACAAGGCCGGAATCCGCGCAAGAAGACAGCGTCTAAAGCCACAGAAAAAGTGACGGAAAAATCTGAACAGAAAACAGAAAAACCGGAAGTCAAAGCTGAACAGCCGGCACAGAAAAACGAACCGAAACCAGCGCAGAAGCCAGCACGGAAGCCTAAACAGAACGCAGATCCAAAGGCGGCAGAAGCCGAAAAACCGGAACAGAAACCTTCAGAGAATCCTGTAGAGGAAAAGGCCAAGACAGCACGCCGCGGACGTCCTAAAAAAGACAACTCAGCCAAACAGGAAAACGCTCCTCAGCAAGAAACAGCCACCCCTAAACAAGACACTGCCGTAAAACAAAATGAGGCCCAGAAGAAGGACGAAGCTCCAAAGCAGGAGACGGCGGCTCCGGTGCAGAGGACGGATCCTAAAAAACAGGCCATACTTGACAAGGCTGCACAACGTCTGGCAGCCCAGAAGAATAGGGAACTGAATCCTTCACAAAGCCAGGGCGAAGCACAGGAGCAAGAAGCAAAACCTCAGCAGGAAGACAACCAGCAGGCCAATCAGGCAAAACAGAACAATAATCAGAACCAGCAGAAAAACAACAAACAGCGCTACCCTGAATACGAAGGGACGGTCACAGCCACCGGAGTGCTTGAGATTATGCCTGACGGATACGGTTTTCTGCGCAGTTCCGACTATAACTATCTCAACAGTCCTGATGACATATATGTATCTGCCCAGCAGATAAAAAGCTACGCTCTCAAAAACGGAGACACCGTGCTCGGAGAGATACGTCCTCCACGTGAAAGCGACAAATATTTTCCACTTGTAAGCGTCAAGAGTGTCAACGGAAGGACTCCGGAGTTCATCCGCGACAGGGTTCCGTTCGATTTCCTCACACCTCTCTTCCCTGACGAGAAATTCAACCTTCTCGGACACGGACACGGCGCTGACCCGTCGTGCCGAATCGTGGATATGTTCTCCCCTATCGGAAAAGGTCAGAGAGGACTTATCGTGGCACAGCCTAAGACAGGTAAGACCGTGCTTCTCAAGAGTCTGGCCAACGCCATAGCTGACAACCACCCTGAGGTTTACGAGATAGTGCTTCTCATCGACGAGCGCCCTGAGGAGGTCACCGATATGCAGCGCAGCGTGAAGGCGGAAGTGGTGGCATCCACATTCGACGAACCTGCCGAAAGACACGTGAAGGTGGCTAATATGGTTCTGGAGAAAGCCCGCAGACTTGTGGAATGCGGACACGACGTGGTCATACTTCTGGACAGCATCACACGATTGGCCCGCGCTTACAACACCGTTCAACCTGCTTCAGGAAAGGTGCTTACGGGTGGTGTCGATGCTAATGCGCTTCAAAAGCCGAAGAGGTTCTTCGGTGCGGCACGTAACGTTGAAGGCGGAGGATCGCTCACGATTCTGGCCACGGCTCTTACCGAGACCGGATCAAAGATGGATGAAGTCATATTCGAGGAATTCAAGGGTACCGGCAACTCCGAGATCCAGCTCGACCGCTCACTTTCAAACAGACGTATCTTCCCTGCAGTTAATGTAGTTCTGTCCGGAACACGCCGCGACGACCTTCTCTACGACAGATCTTCAAGCCAGAGAATATGGATTCTGCGCAAGATACTGGCAGATATGAGTCCTATAGAGGCTATGAATTTTATGCTCCAGCTGATGGACGAGTACAAGACGAACCAGGACCTTCTGGACAATATGAACAAGGTCACCCCGCGCGACCCGAAGTACTACGACTAACGGGGATTAACGATAGAACCGGTCGTTGTCAATGACACTGATTTCACCCTTGCGAAAAACGCATCTGCGGAAAAAATTGGCCAGAAGACCAAGACCGTAACCATAAAGCTGAACGAAAGAAGCAGCTACGGAAAGGAGTCCTACATAAGGACTCTTTTCTTTTATGCCTGCGTGGAGCAATATCAGAAGTGCATAAAGAGCCACCGGAGCGGCTATCCACGCCTTTCTTAATGCCAATGCGCACAGAAGCAAAACCGTACAGCCTACGGCGAACGCGCTCGGAAGCAGATGCACTATCTTAAGCGATCCCGGATGACGCAGCGTCAGATCTATCCTCGCCCTGCCGGAATTGAATACCTGACGGTAAAATCCCTTCAGAGAGGTCCTGCGCTTATGATAAATCGCGGCGCCTTCTATCAGAGATGATGAATACCCCGCTGAAATGATGCGCATTGACAGGTCCATATCCTCACCGAAACGCATTGCGCTGAACCCGCCGACGGCTTCGAAAACCTGCCTGCGGACGCCCATATTGAAAGAACGCGGTATGAACCGGCTAATTTTGCGCTTGCCGCCCCTTATGCCTCCGGTCGTAAAAAAAGAAGTCATAGAGTATCCTATGGCCTTCTGAAGGGGCGTGAAAGACTCCGAGGACTTGTCCGGCCCACCGAACAGATCCACCGGACTTTTTTTCAGGAACTCGCTGATATTGCTTAAGAACCCCTGCGGAAGAACCGTGTCTGAATCCAGGAACAGAAGGTACTCCCCTTCCGCCTGCGCGGCACCGAAGTTCCTGGCGAGCGCCGGCCCGCCGTTTTCCTTTTCGAGGTATTTTATCCGCAGACTCCCTGAAAAAAGACCGACCACCTCACTGCATTTCACGCTCGACCCGTCTTCCACTATGATAATCTCATAATCGGAAAACGATTGGCCCGGAAAACTCTCAAGCAGTTCCCTGACCTCGTCCGGACGGTTATAAACCGGTATTACAATACTGAAAAGCATCTTGTTAAATTATGTTACTCCCGGTGCTTGCTTTCGTTTTGCACTTGAGAAACTTAAATTCAATTGCTCAAGTTTCGCAAGTAATAAAATTTATTGTCATTCAGCATTGTGCGGCACTTGAGAAACTTAAATTCAATTGCTTGCCGAATTGGCTTTTGAAACAAAACCGGATACTATCCGAGAGGCTCGAATTCGATGTCAGTGAAGAATTCCGGACGGTGGAAATCCGGCGAAGGAGTGTCTATCGGCGCGAATGAAAGGAAATGCGGCTGCGGAAGAAGGTCTCCGCACTTGTAGAAGTTCCCTTTGAAGTGCGCCCCGTTCAGAGTCTTGACCTCGTGCAGGAAAAAAGCTTCCTTCGGGACGATTATAGCCACTTTCCATATATCCAGGTGCTTCTTTTCGAAAGGCTCGGACTCCACGTCGGAAAAAGTCTTGACGGAAGAAATCACTTCACTCGGAGCCGACACCCTCTCGTGACGGTCACGTCCGGCACACAGAAGGAAATTACCAGCACAGTTGCACTCGAGATTATAGTAAATCCCGTCCTCCGGGTTAGGGCTCAGGAACATCTCGACGCAGGAATCTTCCCACACCCGGCCCTGCATCTTCTCCACGGCCCTGCTCCACTCCTCCCTCACTTCAAACTGCACGAAGATGGAATCCCCGTCGTGAGCGATACCGAAAATCACACCCGGCTTGTCGGGATACCCTTTCGGCCAATTGGCATAGACCAAACGATGATTCGTAATATAATTCTTTACTTGCATAATTATTAATGTTTTATCTTTTTTCTCTCCAGTACCCGTGCACTTCGGTCTCAGTGCTTGAGGTGACAAAAGCCTTGATGTTGTTGTCGGATATGAATTTCATAAGTCCGACAAATTCAGACTTGGCCACGATGGCCTCTATCTCCGTCATCTCCTTGAGACTGGTACCGCCCTTTACGTCATAGAGCGTACAGTCACGTCCGAGTTCTTCCACTATGAAGCGTCTTATCCTTTCATAGTCTTCGGAGATGATGCACACGCGTTTCTTGTGGCTCATATTCCCCATAAAATAATCCACGCACACGCCGTTGATCCACGTACCCACGAGTCCTATGATGACCATACGCACAGGGTTGATGGCAAAGGCGGAAAGACAGATTATGGCACCCGCGATGGTCACGGACATTCCCATATCTATCTTACAGAATTTATTGAATATCTTGGCCAATATGTCCAGCCCGCCGGTAGAGGCGTTGATGCGGAAAAGAATGGACTGCGCAAGGGAAAGTATAAGAATGAACACTATGAGGTCAAACCAGGCGTCGTTCATAATGGACGTGCAACCTTCGGCTATGACGCTTTCCACAGGAAGTATCTTTTTCCAGACGCTTATCATAGGACCGAGAACCAGTGCCGTATAGACCGTCTTTATGCCGAACTCGTGTCCTATCAGGACATAGGCCAGAATCAGAAGAATGGCATTGATGATGAAGATCATTACGGACACATCTATCTGCACGCCAATTCGTGACAGCACCTGAGTGACGACGATGGAGAGTCCGGAAACTGACCCCACTACTATCTTGCTTGGAATAAGGAAATAATATACCGCGGCGGCAGAGATGAACATAGCCACGGTCATAAGAATGAACTCTCGCCAGAACTTCCCCGTTTTCAGGATGGATAAGACATTTTTACTCATAGAGCGAAATTTACGATAAAAAACCGAAAATCTCACTCATATTTTTAAAATCTTTAATCTGATATGTGCTGTATTTTTTAACGGTCTCTTCAGGGTTCGAAGTGACGAGACCCACCACAAGCGCTCCGGAGTCGCATCCCGCCTTGAGCCCGTTGACAGAATCCTCGAACACCACGCTCTGCTCCGCCGTGACGCCCAGAGCGGCCATAGCCTTCAGAAAACACTCGGGATCAGGCTTGGAATGGGCAAAGTCCCTGCTTATCAGCACCGCATCGAAAACTCCGCGAAGTTCCGGACGGTGTGCGTAGATCTGGGCGAGCTTGGCACTGTCAGAGCTTGTAACAAGCGCCGTCTTGTATCCCCTTCTTCTGGCTTCCTGAATGAACTCGAACGCCCCCGGGACATAGCTGTAGTCCATATTCTCCTCAAGTTCGTCCAAGGCCTTTCTCACCGCACGGACGGTGGCCTCGTCCATTGAGAAAACTTTCTTCATAGACTCGAAGGTCGTACCTTTCACCTTACGACTAAGATCGGGGTCATTGAAATAGATGGGGTTGAGCCTCTCCCAAAAGGCGTCGTACTGATGCTCGGTGTCGCACACCACCCCATCGAAATCGAAAAGTAATGCTTTTATTTTTCTGTCTGTCATATGACAATCATTGACTCAAGTTTCGCAAAACAAAATTATCTTTTAGCAAACGCCGGTCGCAAGTCCTTATAAATCAGTACGATTCTTGACCTCATCCTTAACAGCCGGCCTCGTTTGAAAAATCTTGCGAATGTAAATATTTTTCGCAAAAAAACGCTACTCAAGTTTAGCAAGAAATTAAATTCATTGCCATAAATCCCTTTCCTTGGGAACGGGACTTGCTCACGAACTACGTAATTCGCCAATTCAAGTGAATAGTGCAACACTGTCAAATTGATTCTGCATTTTTAAAAACCGGAAGATCACGGATATGCCACTGAGTGCTGTGTAAGGCATATCAGTGTTCTTAGGCCTTATTTTAAAAGGGGGTATAAGATCAGCAATATGCCCTGTAGACCCTTCAGTGCGTGATGAACGATCTTCCGATTTTCAGCCTTCTTTATCTATAGAATCTGTACAATCTTTGGATA
>CAVHGF010000003.1:0-62620 GCA_963635625.1 Treponemataceae bacterium
ACGTTCTGGAATACGTCAAGGAGCAGGCAAAGGAAGAAGGTCTTGCGGAAGGTGAAGCAAAAGGTCTTGAGCGCGGACTGGCGGAGGGCAAGCGCGAGACGGCGAAAAATATGCTGAAAGAAGGATTGTCCGCAGATATAATCGGTCGAATTACAGGTCTTTCGTCTGAACAGATTCAGAGCTTGTAAATTTTGCAATCAGCATAAAGCTTTCCTTACGAATTCGGAACAAAGTCCATCACCAAAACTCTGAGCCGGGCTTGTGAAATCGCGGCATTTACACCGGAGAAGAAAACACTTTACGATAAAAGTCTTATGAATGAACGTGATATATTGTCCCAGAGAGCTTTCGCAGTAAATAAAGCCAGAAAAGAGGGCCTTGCGGAAGGTGAAGTCAGAGGTGAACTTAAGGGCAAGCGCGAGACGGCGAAGGGATTCTTAAAAGAGGGTGTGCCGATAGATGTTGTCTGTAAAGTAACAGGACTATCGCAAGAAGAAGTACGAGACCTATGACAATTAAGCAATAAACAATTAAATTAAAGCCAATTATGATGAAGATTAGATTTGTTGCGTGTCTGATAGGTGCGGTGTTGTTATTATCGTCTTTTGATGTGCAGAAATGTGCTGATGCACTGCAGAAGGCATACGAAGAGAACGATTATGATGCTTTCGTGGCAGCCTTCCCAGATAAATATGAAAATATGTTGGAAGTATATGGTTATGATTATATAAATGGAAAAAAAATTTTATATGATCACTATCGTGAGCATTTTGAATTCTTATTCTCTAATGAAAGGGTAATGGAAACTAAAGTGCTTGATAAACTTTTAAGTCTGTCATATAATTATATATGGGATGCTGATGCCGTTAATAGTTTAATTGGAGGGGCATATCAGTTGCTTGTGTGTGCTCCTCATAGAATGACTGAGTATTTTTCTGAAAAGACAGATGAGGAGGTTACCTCATTTCTTCAGTTGTCACTGACTACTATAGATTCTGAAAATGATTACTATTTAAAGGCGTATAATAAGCTTATAGAGATATACACTTTATATTCTGACCGAATAGTGAAGTTGTTGAAAATTGCTTTTGAACGAGCGAAAAAGGCATCTGAGATATTAGTCGTATATTAAGACCACTATATCTTTTGATGAGCTGCCACAACAGGTTATTTTTATACGATAAAGGCTGCGGAAACCCCGCAGCCTTTATCGTGTAAATTCTATTTGATGTTCGGTTCTTCGAGTCCGAGGTGTTTTTTCTTGTCGAGGACCTTGAGGTAGAGGGCGACCAGAAGTGCAAGCACTCCGAAGCAGGCGAAAATCACCAGCGGTACGGTATAGTTGTAAGGAATGAAGGATGCACCGGCTTGTTTGGCGGCCAAAACAGCAGGGTTATTGGCATTTGAACTCTCAAGCACGCTGCCGATAAGCTTCGGTACGAAGCAGAGTCCTATGTTCTGCACCCAGAAGATGAGGCAGTATGCCGAACCGAGTATCTTTTCATCTATGATTTTTGGAACTGACGGCCAGAGAGCTGCAGGAACGAGTGCGAAACTGACACCCAGCACCACGATGGTGGCATAGGCCAGGATCTTACTTCCTGTTGCAGGAAGCAGAAAGGCGAAAACCAGGTGGCAGATTATCAGAAGGAATGCACCATATACAAGCATAGTGGCTCCTTTTCCTTTTCTGTCGAGGAAAGCTCCCAGGAAAGGAGTGATTACCGCAGCTCCGATAGGGAACCATCTGAATATCTTTGCGGCCACCTCGGCACTCAATCCGTTGAGGTTGCACTGAAGCATATTGGCCCCGTATCTTTGGAATGGGAAAATGGCGGAGTAGTAGAGTACGCACAAAAGTGCCACTACCCAGAAACTCTTGGAAGACAGGATCTTGCCCAGATCGGAGAGCTGGAATTCCTCGTCGCTGCCGCTATCTTCACTCTTCTCTCCCTCGCTTGCGAGCTGCGCATCGAGCTTCCTGTCCATTACGGAGAATACGAGGAAATTGATGAGTCCTATGAGAAGCAGGCAGGTGCAGATTCCGACAGGAGCCGCGACTGTGCCAAGCTTGCCGGCGATGATGGGGCTGATGGAGAATATGGCGAACACTCCCACACGGGCTATAGCCATCTCGATGCCCATCGCAAGAGCCATCTCCTTGCCTTTGAACCACTTGGCAAGAGCTTTTGACACCGTGGTTCCGGCCATCTCACAGCCGCATCCGAAGATCATAAATCCCAGCGAAGCGAGTTTGGCACTGCCCGGCATACTTGTCCACCAGGAATTGAGCCAAGCCTCGAATGCTGAACCTGCGAACAGGTCGCTGACAGCGTAGAATTTGATGATGGCGCCTCCAAGCATAAGTGACGTGGATAGAATGCCGGTGAAGCGTATGCCCATCTTGTCCAGGATGATTCCCGCCAATATGAGGAATCCGCAGACATTGAGTATGTACTCCGAACTGGCGTATGTTCCATAGACGTTAGGGGTCCATCCTTTCTCGGCTTCCACCAGAGATTGGATAGGGGACATCACGTCCACGAACATATAGCCGAAAAACATCGCGAGAGCGATAAGGATCAACGCCGCCCATCTGGCAGCAGGCTTGTCGTTGATGAAACGATAGATTTTTTCTGACATATTATGTTTTTTTAGTTTTTGTTCAAGTCTTCCTGAAATCAAGAATACACTACGCAGGAATGCGAATTTACCGATTTTTTCTGAGATTGGTACTACCGGGGACATTTATCTGAAAATAAATCAGTACATTTGCCGTCTATGTCGCAATTATTGGATAGTATAAATACTCCTTCAGATATAAAAAAACTTAATATGGAGCAGCTTCGCCAGCTTTGTGCGGAGATCCGCTCATATATGGTAGAGGTGTGTTCCGAAAATCCGGGGCATCTGGCGTCCAGTCTGGGGGCTGTGGAGCTGATAGTCGGAGTCCATTATGTCTTTGATACCCCTCAGGATAAGTTCGTGATAGATGTCGGTCATCAGGCTTATGCACATAAGATATTGACAGGCAGAAAGGATGATTTCCGCAAATTGAGACAGAGCGACGGGCCGAGCGGATTCCCGAATATCTTCGAAAGCCGGTGGGATTCTTTCGGAGTGGGGCATTCGTCGACCTCCATCAGTGCTGCATTGGGATTTGCGGAAGCTGCAAGGATAAAAGGTGAGTCTTACAAGAGCGTGGCGCTGATCGGAGACGGGGCGATGACGGGAGGATTGGCCTATGAGGCCCTGAACAATGCGGGAGCGAGTGCGGCTGATCTTCTGGTGATACTCAATGATAACAATCAGTCGATAGACAAGGCGGTAGGCGGTCTTCACAAGCATCTTCTTCGTTTCACGACGAGCGAGAACTATAATTCTTTAAAGAAGCGCGCGTGGGACATCATAGGTGACACCCGTTTCAGAGGATTTATACAAAGACAGGTACGCTCTCTCAAATCACGTCTTGTGACGGGCAGCGGAGGAGATTTTTTCGAAGCTATGGGGCTGAGATATTTCGGGCCTGTCAACGGTAACGACATAGAGCAGGTGGTTCTCACTTTGAGGAAATTGAAGGAGATAGGGGGTCCGCGCATTCTGCATTGCATAACTACTAAGGGTAAAGGCTTCGCTCCCGCGGAGCAGAATCCCTGCATCTGGCACGCTCCGGGCAAATTCGACCCGCAGACCGGGGAGAGAAAGGTCACGGAATACTCTGTTCCTCGCTATCAGGATGTATTCGGAAAAGTGCTTTGCGACCTTGCTCAGACTAATCCTTCCATCGTCGGAATCACCCCGGCTATGGCGAGCGGCTGTTCTATGACGGAGTTTGCGAAACTGTTCCCTGGCAGGTTCTTCGATGTCGGCATAGAAGAGGAACACGCCGTGACGTTTTCGGCAGGTCTTGCCGCCGCAGGTCTCCGTCCGGTATGCAACATTTATTCTTCGTTTTCGCAGAGGGCTTATGATCAGATAGTTCACGATGTGGCGTTGCAGAAGCTCCCTGTCGTTCTGTGTTTTGACCGTGCAGGTTTGGTGGGGGAGGACGGGGCCACGCACGCCGGTGCATTCGATATGGCGGCCTATCGCAGCATCCCAAATTGCATCATAGCCGTGCCGTCGGACGAACTAGAACTCAAGAATATGCTTTATGCTGCGGTGCGTAACGAAACCGGCCCTTATATAATAAGGTATCCGAGGGGATTGGCCGAAGGTCACAGATGGGAAGATGTGCCGTACGAGGAAATCGCTCTTGGAAAGTCCGTGTGCCTGAAACCGGGTCGGAAGATTGCTGTGGTCGCGCTTGGCCCTTGTGTCAATCGTGCAGTGGAGGCCGCCACGGCTTTCGATGATGCTGTGGGCGTATATGACTTCCGCTTCCTCAAACCTCTCGATACCGGTGCTTTGGACGAGATTTTTGCCAATTATGACGCGGTCCTTACAGTTGAGGACGGTTGTCTTAAGGGCGGTCTGTACGGAGCGGTCTGCGAGTATGCCCAGATGAGCGGTGCGAAGATCGTGGTCCGCGGACTTGGAATTCCGGATGAGTTCGTCCTGCACGCTCCTCAGAGTGAACAGAGACATAACTGCCGTATAGACAGGGAGGGAATCGAAACGGAACTTAGGAATCTGTTGTGATTTTTTGTAAAAGATTTTTGTAATTCGAAAAACTTGATTATCTTTGCAATCCCTTTCGGTAGAGCCGTGGGAAATTGAAATACATTTTGCCGATGTAGCTCAGTTGGCCAGAGCACGTGATTTGTAATCTCGGGGTCGAGGGTTCGAATCCCCCCATCGGCTCGCTTAGCCAAGCGTATTGGCATTATTAAGGGCAAGTACCAGAGTGGCCAAATGGGGCAGACTGTAAATCTGCTGGTTATACCTTCGGTGGTTCGAATCCATCCTTGCCCACCACAAAAGGAGTAAATCCTCCAAGCGGGGTTCGTATAATGGCTATTATGCCAGCCTTCCAAGCTGGAAATGGGAGTTCGATTCTCCTACCCCGCTCTAAAGATTGCCGATGTAGCTCAGGGGTAGAGCGCATCCTTGGTAAGGATGAGGTCATGAGTTCAATTCCCATCATCGGCTCTTTTTTGTGTATATATAACAGGTAGCAATAGATTATAACTTTATACATAATATTATGGCAAAAGAAGTATTTAAGAGGGATAAACCTCATGTTAACATCGGTACAATTGGCCATGTTGACCACGGTAAGACAACTCTTACCGCTGCCATTACCACCGTTTTGGCAAAGCAGGGTTTGAGCGAAGTTAAGTCTTTCGATCAGATCGATAACGCTCCTGAAGAGAAAGAGCGTGGTATCACCATTAACACTGCACACGTTGAGTATCAGACTGCCAATCGTCACTATGCGCATGTCGATTGTCCAGGCCACGCCGACTATGTGAAGAATATGGTTACCGGTGCCGCTCAGATGGATGGTGCCATCCTCGTAGTTGCTGCTACTGACGGTCCTATGCCTCAGACTAACGAGCACGTTCTTCTTGCAAAGCAGGTTAACGTACCTAAGATGGTCGTTTTCCTTAACAAGGTTGACCTTGTAGAGGACGAGGAGATGCTTGAGCTCGTTGAAATGGAGGTTCGCGACCTTCTTAACAAGTACGATTTCGACGGCGACAACGCTCCTGTAATCCGCGGTTCTGCCCTTGGTGCTCTTAATGGAGAGCCAAAGTGGGAGGAGAAGGTTATGGAACTTATGGATGCTGTTGATACATACATTCCTCTTCCGGTTCGTGAGAACGAGAAACCGTTCCTTATGCCTATCGAGGACATCTTCTCTATTACAGGTCGTGGTACTGTTGTTACAGGCCGTATCGAGACAGGTACTATCCACGTTAACGATCCTGCAGAAATCGTCGGTTTCAGCGACAAGCCTAAGCAGACAGTCGTTACAGGTGTCGAGATGTTCCGCAAGCTCCTCGAGCAGGGTGAGGCCGGTGATAACGTAGGTCTTCTTCTCCGTGGTATCGATAAGAAGGACGTTAAACGTGGTGAGGTTATCGCTAAGCCAGGTTCAATCACTCCTCATACTCACTTCCTTGGACAGATTTACGTCCTCAAGAAAGAAGAGGGTGGTCGTCACACTCCATTCCACAACAAGTATCGTCCTCAGTTCTTCATCCGTACTCTTGACGTGACAGGTGAGATCACTCTCCCTGCAGGTGTTGAGATGGTTATGCCTGGAGATAACGTAGAGATTGACGTTAAACTTATTACTCCGGTTGCACTTAATGAAGGTCTCCGTTTCGCTATCCGTGAAGGTGGACGTACAGTAGGTGCTGGTCAGGTTACCAAGATCATCGAGTAATTCGGTCCTTATAGGTGGATTCTCCGGACAAAGGGGAGTCCACCGTTTTAGGGGAATAGAACAAGGGTAGTTCAGCGGTCTCCAAAACCGTCGATGTGGGTTCGAATCCTGCTTCCCCTGCAAATATCAAAGGTTACGCTTTGATTATTGTTTAACAGACACGGCTTCCCGCTTCCAATTTGTCGTGTCCATTAAATGTAAAGATGGGTAAGTTTACAAATTCAATTAAAGAGTCTTTTGTAGAGCTGACTAAGAAGACTACGTGGCCGTCTTGGAGCAAACTTCAGAGTTCTGCTATCCTTGTTATGGTCACTACTGTTATCCTTGCGGTTGTGCTCTGGCTTATAGACTTGGCTTTCCAATCTCTGATGTCTGTTATCTATACATTGTAATTATCGTACTTCTATGGGCGAAATGAAATGGTATGTTCTGCGGACAGCGGGCGGAAAAGAAAAAAAGGCTGCAGAATATCTCCAAAAGGAAATAGAACATAGTGGTCTTACCGATCAGGTTGCACAGGTTCTCGTGCCTGTTAAAAAGGAAATCGTAACCAGAAACGGAAAACGTGCAGTTGCCGACAGGCTTCTGTATCCGGGTTATGTCCTCATTCAGTGCGAGCTCTGCGCCAAACTTGAGAATATTATCCGCAATCTTGTCCCAGGAATGTCAGGGTTCTTGACAGAAAAGAGAACCATTGGAACTCAGACTGAAAGAATTCCTGTCCCTATTCGTGACGAGGAAGCACAGATGATTCTTGGTATTCAAGATGAGAACGCAGACAGTGCTGCTCAGACTGTTGTCAACTATGAGGTCGGCGAATCCGTCAAGATTATCGACGGCCCTTTTGCCGGGTTCAGCGGTACTATCGACGAAATTCTCGAAGACAGGAGCAAAGTCAAGGTCAGTGTCGTTATTTTCGGCAGAAAAACAGGGCTCGAGCTCAGCTTTACACAAGTAACAAAAGAATAACAAAGTATTATGGCA
Source organism: Treponemataceae bacterium (assembly GCA_963635625.1). Lineage (GTDB taxonomy): Bacteria > Bacteroidota > Bacteroidia > Bacteroidales > UBA932 > Cryptobacteroides. The sequence goes on from CAVHGF010000003.1 coordinate 7,319, forward strand.
AAAGAAATTACCGGATATATTAAGCTTCAAATCAAAGGTGGAGCTGCTAATCCAGCACCTCCGGTAGGACCGGCTCTCGGTTCAAAGGGCCTTAACATTATGGACTTCTGCAAGGCTTTCAATGCAGCTACGCAGGCTCAGGCAGGAAAAATTCTTCCTGTTGTCATCACGGTCTATAATGATAAGTCATACACATTTGAAGTAAAACAGCCTCCAGTTGCTGTATCACTTAAGGAAGCAGCTCATATCACTACCGCTTCCGGTGAGCCTAACCGTAACAAGGTGGCTTCTATCACCTGGGATCAGGTTAAGGAGATCGCAGAAGGCAAGATGCCAGACCTCAACTGTTTCACCATAGCATCCGCTATGAAGATGGTTGCCGGTACTGCGAGAAGTATGGGTATCACCGTAACAGGAGAATTTCCTAAAGACATTTAAAAGATCCAAGCGCTATTATGAGTAAGTTAACAAAAAATCAAAAAGCTGCGTTGGCTACATATGAGCCATCAAAGGCATATACGCTCTCTGAGGCTTGTGGTCTTTTGAAAGGTGTTTCATACACCAAATTCGACGCTTCAGTTGAGCTTGCGGTAAACCTCGGTGTTGATCCTCGTAAGGCTAACCAGATGATTCGTGGAGTCGTTACTCTTCCTAACGGAACAGGTAAGACTGTACGTGTTCTTGTCCTCTGTACTCCTGACAAGGTGGAAGAGGCAAAGGCTGCCGGAGCAGATTATGTAGGTCTTGACGATTACTGCGAGAAAATCAAGAATGGTTGGACTGACGTGGATGTCATCATCTGTACTCCTTCCGTTATGGGTAAAGTCGGTGTCCTCGGTAAGGTTCTGGGTCCTCGCGGACTTATGCCTAACCCTAAGACCGGTACGGTAACTATGGAAGTAGGTGCCGCCGTAAAGGAAGTCAAGGGCGGTAAGATCGACTTCAAGGTAGACAAGACAGGTATTATTCACACGGCTATCGGTAAGGTATCGTTCACTCCTGAGCAGATCGCTCAGAATGCAGCGGAGGTGCTTAACGCTATCAGCAAACTTAAACCTCAGTCTTTGAAGGGCAACTATATGCTCGGAGCTTCTATCTGCAGCACTATGAGTCCAGGTATTAAAATTGACTTGAAGGCATTCCTTAACGGTGCTGAGTAAAAATTCAATATTATGAAGAAAGAACTTAAAAATCAAATTATTGAAAGCATCTCAGCTCAACTTGGCGAATATCCTGATTTTTATATCACAGATATCGCAGGACTTACTGCAGGTCAGACTACCAAGCTCCGTCGTGAGTGCTTCAATCAGGGTATCAAACTCTGTGTTGTAAAGAATACTCTTTTCAATCACGTTATTTCCGCAAGCGAGAACGAAGAGATCAGATCTCTTACCGCCGCTCTTGTAGGCAATACCGCCATTATGTACACCAATGTCCCTGCCGCTCCAGGCAAACTTATCAGGAAACTTCGCAAAGAAGGTTTCCCTAAGCCGGAAGTAAAGGGTGCTTATGTACAGGGCTGTGCTTACCTCGGTGCAGACAAACTCGATCAGCTTGCAGCTATCAAGACCAAGGATGAACTCATCGCTGATGTTGTGGCTCTCCTCCAGTCTCCTATGCGCAACGTGGTTTCTGCTCTTCAGAATGCTGCTGAAGGAAAAGCGGAAGATGAAAAAATCAATCAGTAATATTAACAATTAAAAAATACAAATAATTATGGCAGATGTTAAAGCCCTTGCAGAAGAGTTGGTAAACCTCTCTGTAAAAGACGTTCAGGAACTTGCACAGGTTCTCGAGGAAGTTTATGGTATCAAACCGGCCGCTGCAGCAGTCGTTGTAGCCGCTGAAGGTGGTAACGGTGCAGCAGCTGAGGCTGAGCAGACTGAGTTTGATGTTGTTCTTAAGGCAGCCGGTGCTGCAAAACTCCAGGTTATCAAGGTCATCAAAGAGGCTCTTGGTCTTGGTCTTAAGGAAGCAAAAGACATCGTTGACGGTGCACCTTCAACTGTTAAGGAGAAGGTTTCTAAAGCAGAGGCAGAGCAACTCAAGGCTACTCTTGAGGAGGCTGGCGCTGAGGTTGAGCTTAAGTAAGTCCAGCCCCTTCCCTGCTTAAAAGGGAACACAACAGGTTTAGAGCTGGGGTAATAGGCTCTAAACCTTTTTTCCGTATTAAAAGTTTTTTTCTCAATGCGCATAAATTTCGCCACATCAAAAATATTGGATTATCCTGATTTGCTCGAGGTTCAGTTGAAATCATTCCGTGATTTCTTCCAGCTTGAGACTACTCCGGAAAACAGAAAGAACGAGGGGCTTTATCAGGTATTCCAGGAAATTTTCCCAATTGAGGATACGAGGAATAACTACAAACTCGAGTTTATCGATTACTTTATCGATCCCCCTCAGTATTCTATCGAAGAATGTCTCGAAAGAGGCTTGACCTATGGCGTGCCAATGAAGGCGAAGCTTCGTCTTTCCTGCACAGACCCTGAGCACGAGGATTTTGACACGATGGTACAGGATGTCTTCCTGGGCAATATCCCTTATATGACTCCTGCCGGTACATTCGTCATCAATGGCGCGGAGCGTATCATCGTCTCTCAGCTGCATCGTTCTCCGGGCGTATTCTTCGATCAAAGTATGCATACGAACGGTACCAAGCTTTATTCTGCGCGTATCATCCCATTCAAGGGCTCGTGGATAGAGTTCACCACCGACATCAACAATGTGATGTATGCTTATATAGACCGCAAGAAAAAACTTCCTGTCACAACTCTCCTCAGAGCAATCGGTTACAATTCAGATAAGGATATTATCGATATTTTCAATCTTGCGGATGAGATAGAAGTTACAAGGGAGAATCTTGAGGCGAACAAAGGTCGTAAACTCGCCGCTAAAGTCCTTAAGACTTGGGTTGAAGATTTCGAAGATGAGGATACCGGAGAGGTTATTCCTATCGAGAGAACCAATCCTATCGTAGAACGCGGAGAGGTTCTTGACGATGATTCCATCGAAGCTATCCTTGATACAGATACAAAATCCATTCTTCTTCAGAAAGATGAAGCAAGTACTGCGGAGTACAGTATAATCTTCAATTCTCTCCAGAAGGACCCTACAAATACAGAATTGGAAGCTGTCAGCTATATCTACAAGCAGCTCCGTAATTCTGAACCGCCTGATGAGAATACTGCGCGTGATGTCATAGACAAGCTTTTCTTCTCTGAGAAGCGCTATGATCTGGGCAATGTCGGACGTTACCGTATCAACAAGAAACTGGGCCTGAGCATAGATCCGCAGACCCGTGTCCTTACGAATACGGATATCATAGAGATTATCAAATATCTCATCCAGCTCATCAATGCCAAGGCTACCGTGGATGATATCGATCACCTCAGCAACCGTAGGGTTCGTACAGTGGGTGAGCAGCTTGCCAATCAGTTCAGCGTAGGTTTGAGCCGTATGGCGCGCACCATCCGTGAGCGTATGAACGTCAGGGATTCCGAGCAGTTCAAGCCTATCGACCTGATCAACTCGAAGACTCTGTCTTCCGTCATCAATTCGTTCTTCGGCACCAGCCAGCTGTCCCAGTTTATGGATCAGACCAACCCTCTTGCCGAACTTACGAACAAGAGGCGTCTTTCAGCGCTTGGCCCGGGAGGACTTAGCCGTGATCGTGCAGGATTCGAGGTTCGAGATGTGCACTATACGCATTACGGACGTCTTTGTCCTATCGAGTCACCTGAAGGTCCGAACATCGGTCTTATCTCATCTCTTTGCGTGTATGCCCGTATCGATTCCCTCGGATTCATCGAGACTCCTTACCGCCACGTCGAGAACGGCAAGGTGGATTTGTCGGATACCGGCTACAGCTATATGAGCGCAGAAGAGGAGGAAGACAAGAGAGTGTCATTGGCAAATGTGAAGATGGACGACGAGGGCAATATTCTCGCCGATCGTATACAGTGCCGTCTTGAGGCCGATTTCCCTGTAGTCACAAAAGAAGAAGTCGACTATATGGATGTGGCTCCTAACCAGATGGCTTCAGTGGCAGCTTCACTTATTCCGTTCCTTGAGCACGATGATGCCCACCGTGCGCTTATGGGTGCGAATATGATGCGCCAGGCCGTTCCTCTTATCAAACCGGAGTCTCCTATCGTAGGTACCGGACTTGAGGAAAGGGTCTGCATAGACAGCCGCACACAGTTCATCGCAGAGCGCGAGGGAACCGTATCTTATGTGGATGCCAATGAAATCAGAGTGAAATATGATCTCACCGATGATGAGAAGTTTGTAAGCTTCGCTTCTGAGGAGACCGTTTATAAACTTCCTAACTATCGTCGTACCAACCAGAGTACCACCATCAACCTTACACCTCTTGTACGCAAGGGCGACAGGGTTCACGCAGGACAGGTCCTCACTGAAGGATATGCCACACAGGGCGGAGAGCTTGCTCTCGGACGTAACCTTATGGTCGCATTTATGCCTTGGAAGGGATATAACTATGAGGATGCCATCGTGCTTTCGGAAGAGATGGTGAAGTGGGATATTCTTACTTCCATTCACGTGGACGAATATCTTACTGAAGTACGTGAGACCAAGCGCGGTCCGGAGGAACTCACCTCAGACATCCCTAACGTCAGCGATGACGCAACCAAACGTCTGAATGAAAACGGTATCGTTATGGTAGGCGCCCACATCGAACCTGGCGACATAATGATAGGAAAGATCACCCCTAAGGGCGAGAGCGATCCTTCTCCTGAGGAGAAACTCCTCAAAGCCATCTTCGGTGACAAGGCCGGCGATGTCAAGGATGCTTCCCTCAAGGCCAATCCTTCACTTAGCGGTACTGTCGTGAAGACGGCTCTCTATTCCAAGCCAACCGAGAAGATCGGCCGCAAGAATTCTGCGGCAAAAGCTGATCAGCAGACCAGAATCGGTCTTCGTCAGGCAGAATTCGAGCAGAAGGTCGAGCGTCTTCGTACAGATTTCCTTCAGAGACTTATTGCTCTTACCAAGAATCGCAAGAGCAGCGGTGTCTTCGACCTTTACGGTGTGGAGATAATCGCCAAGGACAAGAAGTTCTCCGCAGATGTTCTCAAGGGAATAGATTACGAGAACATCAATTCAGGTAACTGGACTTCAGATGAGCACAACAGCGAGATGATCCGTGACCTTATCAATAATTATTGTCTTGCAGTGAAGACCGAAGAGGCCGTATGCAAGCGTGAGATTGACAAGATTAAGGTGGGTGACGAGCTCCCTAACGGAATAATGCAGTTGGCAAAGGTCTATATCGCCAAGAAGCGTAAGATCACCGTCGGTGACAAGATGGCCGGACGTCACGGTAACAAGGGTATTGTGGCGAAGATCGTCCGTCAGGAAGATATGCCTTTCCTCGCAGACGGTACTCCGGTAGATATTGTTCTTAACCCTCTCGGTGTGCCGAGCCGTATGAACCTTGGTCAGATTTATGAGACAGTTCTCGGTTGGGCGGGCGCCAAGCTTGGCCTGAAGTTCTCCACCCCTATTTTCGACGGTGCGAGTCTTGAGGAGATCTGTGACCTGACAGACAAGGCAGGTCTTCCAAGATATGGCAAGACTCAGCTTCGTGACGGTGGTACCGGAGATTATTTCGACCAGTGCGCCACGGTCGGTGTCATCTATATGATCAAACTTGGACATATGGTCGACGACAAGATGCACGCACGTTCTATCGGACCTTATTCGCTCATTACTCAGCAGCCTCTTGGAGGTAAGGCTCAATTCGGTGGACAGCGTTTCGGAGAGATGGAGGTATGGGCCATCGAGGCATTCGGTGCAGCCAATGTCCTTCAGGAGATCCTCACCGTCAAATCCGATGATGTGACCGGAAGAAGCAAGACTTACGAGGCTATCGTCAAGGGCGACCCTATGCCGCCTGCCGGTATCCCTGAGTCTTTGAACGTTCTTCTCCACGAACTCAGAGGTCTTGGACTTAAGGTTACACTGGATTAATTAACGTAATTTTGATTAGATAGAAATATGCCTACTTTCAATAATAAAGAAACAAAGGTTAAGAGCAATTTCCAGACAATCAGCATCTCTTTGGCTTCTCCGGAGGACATCACGGAACGTTCCTGCGGAGAGGTCTTGAAGCCTGAGACTGTAAACTACAGGACTTATAAGCCGGAGAGAGACGGTCTTTTCTGTGAAAAGATCTTCGGTCCTACCAAGGACTATGAGTGCTATTGCGGCAAATACAAAGGTATCCGTTACCGTGGCATCGTCTGTGACAGATGTAACGTAGAAGTTACGGAGAAGAAGGTACGTCGCGAAAGAATGGGACACATCACTCTTACTGTACCTGTGGCACATATCTGGTACTTCAAGAGTGCACCGAACAAGATTTCCGCTCTGCTTGGCCTTCCTGCCAAGAAACTCGAGGCTGTAGTCTACTATGAGAAATACATCGTGGTGAAGCCTGGTAACAGCGGAGTAGCCAAGATGGAGCTTCTTTCAGAGGATGAATATCTCGATGTTCTCAGCCGTATTCCGGGTAATGAGTATCTCCCGGATTCGGATCCGGACAAGTTCGTGGCCAAGATGGGCGCAGAGGGAATATATGACCTTCTCTGCGAAATCGATGTCGAAGAACTTGCCAAGGAGCTTCGCCAGAGACTTTCAGTGGAGACATCGCAGCAGAGAAAGGCCGAGCTTCTGAAGCGTCTTCAGATAGTCAAGTGGTTCCAGGAGTCAAACGGAAAGAACCGTCCTGAATGGATGGTTATGAGGGTGATACCTGTCATTCCGCCTGATCTCCGTCCTTTGGTTCCGCTCGATGGCGGCAGATTCGCCACTTCAGACATCAACGATCTGTACAGAAGGGTCATCATACGTAACAACCGTCTTAAGAAGCTCATAGAGATAAAGGCGCCTGAGGTTATTCTCCGTAATGAGAAACGTATGCTTCAGGAAGCTGTGGACTGTCTTTTCGACAACTCGAAGAAGTCTTCCGCTGTCAAGAGCGAACAGAACCGCGCCTTGAAGTCTCTCTCGGATTCACTTAAGGGTAAGCAGGGACGTTTCCGTCAGAACCTTCTCGGTAAACGTGTCGACTATTCTGCACGTTCAGTTATCGTCGTAGGTCCTGAACTCAATATGCACGAGTGCGGTCTGCCTAAATATATGGCTGCCGAGCTTTATAAGCCGTTCATCATCCGCAAACTTATAGAGAGAGGTATCGTAAAGACCGTCAAGAGTGCCAAGAAGATAGTTGACCGCAAGGATCCTGTCATCTGGGATATTCTGGAGAACGTGATGAAGGGACATCCGGTTCTTCTCAACCGTGCTCCTACCCTTCACCGTCTCGGTATCCAGGCATTCCAGCCTCGAATGATAGAAGGTAAGGCCATACAGCTTCACCCTCTTGCTTGTACCGCATTCAATGCCGACTTCGACGGTGACCAGATGGCTGTTCACCTTCCGCTTGGCAATGCTGCCATAATGGAGGCTCAGCTTCTTATGCTCGGTTCCCACAACATCCTCAATCCTGCCAATGGTGCCCCTATCACGGTGCCTTCACAGGATATGGTGCTTGGTCTTTACTATATCACCAAGATCCGTCCGGATGCAAAGGGACAGGGAATGTGCTTTTATGGTCCGGAGGATGTCATCATCGCATACGATGCGAAAAAGATCGATATGCACGCCCTTATAAAGGTCCGTCTTCCTAAGGACAAGCAGGACCTCTCCAAAGGTTATGAACTCGTGGAGACTACTGCAGGACGTATCATCGTCAATCAGTATGTTCCTGACGAGGTCCCTTACGTGAATACGCTTTTGGGAAAGAAACCTCTGCGTACCATCATCACAGACGTAATCAAATACACCGGTGTTACACGTACCGCCAAATTCCTTGACGATATCAAGAACCTCGGTTACTATCAGGCATTCCGTGCCGGCATATCATTCAACCTGGGAGATGTGATCATCCCGGCTGAGAAGCAGACCCTCATCGACGACGCTTACAAGAAGATCGAAGAGATCAAGGGCAACTTCGCTATGGGATTCATCACCAATCAGGAGCGTTATAACAAGGTGGTCGACCTCTGGTCAGCAGTGGACAACAATCTTACCGCTATAGTGGGAAAACAGATTTCCACGGACCAGCAGGGATTCAACCCTGTATATATGATGCTTGATTCAGGAGCCCGTGGTTCTACCCAGCAGATTAAACAGCTTTGCGGTATGCGTGGACTTATGGCCAAGCCTCAGAAAGCCGGAGCTTCCGGAGCGGACATCATCGAGAACCCTATCATCTCCAACCTTAAAGAGGGAATGACAGTGCTTGAGTACTTCATCGGTACGCACGGTGCACGTAAGGGTCTTGCAGATACCGCCCTCAAGACGGCCGATGCAGGATACTTGACCCGTCGTCTTGTGGACGTGTCTCACGATGTGATCATTACGGAAGACGATTGCGGAACACTCCGCGGACTTGTGGCAACCGCCATCAAGGATAAGGATACCGTAGTGGAGTCCCTCGGCGAAAGAATCCTCGGACGTACTTCCGTTCACGATATCTTCAACCCTCTTACCGGTGAACTTATCATCCGTGCCGGAGAAGAAATCCGTGAGGCGCAGGCTTCGCTTATCGATTCTCTTCCTATAGAGAGCGTCGAGATCCGGTCAGTCCTCACTTGCGAAAGCCGCAAGGGTGTATGTGCCAAGTGTTACGGGCGCAACCTCGCTACCAGCCGTATGGTCGAGAAGGGTGAGGTCGTCGGAGTCATCGCAGCACAGTCCATCGGTGAACCGGGTACCCAGCTTACGCTTCGTACTTTCCACGTCGGTGGTACAGCATCTTCATCAGGTGCCGATTCAAGCATAGATTCCAAATACAACGGACGTCTTGAATTCTCCGAACTCCGTACAATCGAGCGTGAAAGCGAGGAAGGCGTGCAGACCGTGGTTGTCGGCCGTATGACCGAACTTCGTATCGTGGACGAGAACACCGGCATCACATTCTCCCAGTACGACATTCCTTACGGATCCGTTCTTTATTTCAAGGATGGCGACAAGGTAAGCAAGGGAGACCGTATCTGCGAGTGGGATGCATATAACGCCACCACCATCGTGGAGGTCGCAGGTAAACTCAAGTTCGAGAATATGATAGAAGGCGTCACATTCCGCAAGGATTCCGCTGACGAGTATTCTACATCCAACGATAAGGTAATCATCGAGTCCAAGGACAGGACCAAGAGCCCTGCTGTCGACATCGTCGACGCTACAGGCACCATCATAAAACAGTACAACCTCCCTGTAGGTGCGCACGTAATGGTGGAAGACGGTCAGGATGTCAAGATCGGTGACATCATCATCAAGATTCCTCGCGCATTCGGCAAGGCAAGTGATATCACCGGAGGTCTTCCTCGAGTTACTGAGCTTTTCGAAGCGCGTAATCCAAGCAGCAGCCCGGCTGTTCTTTCAGAGATCAACGGACAGGTCATAATGGGAACTATCAAGAGAGGTAACCGCGAGATCATCGTGAAGAACCGCTCAGGTGTCGAGAAACACTATCTTGTCCCTCTGTCAAAGCAGATTCTCGTACAGGAAGATGATTATGTGAAGGCAGGTACTCCTCTTTCAGACGGTGGCATCGCTCCTTCCGACATTCTCAATATTCTCGGTCTTGTAAAAGCTCAGGAGTATATCGTGAATGAAGTGCAGGCAGTTTACCGTCTGCAGGGTGTGAAGATCAACGACAAGCACTTCGAGATCATCGTCCGTCAGATGATGCGCAAGGTTGAAATCACCAACGCAGGTGACACTGAATTCCTTCAGGAGGAACTTGTGGACAAGATGCGCTTTATGGATGTCAACGATGCCATTTATGGCAAGTATTACATCGAGGACGCAGCCGATTCTCAGAAGTATTCTCAGGGTGACGTCATCGGAGTAAGAGAGCTCCGTAATGAGAACGACTCTCTGTCACGTCAGGGATTGAAACCGATGGTCGCTCGCGAGGCTCGTCCTGCTACGGCAAAACTTGTCCTTCAGGGTATCACCCGCGCAGCTCTCCGTACCAACAGCTTCATATCTGCGGCATCATTCCAGGAGACTACCAAGGTGCTTAGCGAAGCCGCTATCCGCGGACGCGTAGACCATCTGGAAGGTCTTAAGGAGAATGTCATCTGCGGACATCTGATTCCTGCGGGAACAGGTCTCAAGGACTACCAGGATATAGTCGTAGGGCGTAAGGATGAGGCTGTGGCCGAATTGAACGAACTTTAGAAGACAGTCTAAATACTTAGTTAGAAGCGGATTTCCACAAAAACAAGGAAATCCGCTTCCATTTTTTTTTTTTTCTATTATCTTTGCAATCGTGTGGTCTGTCAAGCAAGATCAACTGTATATGAAAAGAGAAAAAACTTTATATTCCTTGACTGACTGGTACTTCAGCAAAAGGACGCTCCCTTATTGGATGGTACTTTTTATAGATTGTGCTATTGTACTGGTTTCCTATTTTTTAACGTATTTTTTCTATTCGGGAAGAAATGATTTCCTGGCACATCCGGGTTCGCTGTTGGGGACGATGGCTATCATTCTGATAGTGCACGTAATATTCTTCCGCGTATTCAGAACTTATCAGGGAATTCTCCGTTATTCTTCTTTCAGAGATTTGGAGAGGGTCGGCGCGGCTTCCGCATCATCGGCCATCTGTTGCTATTTCCTGCAATTTTTATTCAATACGCCTTCCGAGTTCCTGTTCAATATACATTATATGATAACTGCAGTACTCTCGGCTACTTTGATTATGTGGGCTGTGAGGGTGGCCGTAAAGATACTGTATGATAATTTCCGTACGGAGAATGCCGAGAATGTTCTCATCTACGGGATAGGCGACGGCGGTGTATCGCTCGCCAAGAGAGTTAGAAGTGACAAGCCTGCCAGATACAACATTCTGGGATTTATCGCGCAGGAAGGGCATAAAAGCAGACCGGAGACTCTGCTGGGTATAAAGGTGTTTGCATATCAGCCGGATTTTACCGACATCTTCAAAAAGCTGCACATAAGGGCGGTTTTGATCCCGGCAAACCGGGTGGAGGAGATAACCGCCAATGAAAATTTCCATAATTCGGTTATAGATGCCGGGGTGAAGCTTCTTTTCGAAAAGCGTCTTTCCGATGAAAGCGGTGACGCGAAGTCTTCTTATCATCTTCAGAATGTAAAGATTGAGGATCTTCTTCCGCGTGATCAGATACAGGTGGATTTGGGTTCCGTTTGTGATTCGCTCTGCGGGAAGAGAATTCTCGTTACAGGTTCGGCCGGCAGCATAGGAAGCGAATTGGTCCGACAGATAGCGTCTTTCCATCCTTCCGAGATGGTCCTTCTCGATCAGGCCGAGACGCCGCAGCACGACCTTCGCCTTATGATGGCCAAGGAGTTCCCCGATGTCAAGGCACGGACAATCGTGTCTTCCATCGACTCGAAATCCAGGATGAGAATCCTCTTTGATTCTTTCAGGCCGGAGTATGTTTTTCACGCGGCTGCATACAAGCACGTGCCAATGATGGAAGACAACCCTTGCACGGCCGTGCATAACAATATCAGGGGAACGAAGAACATAGCGGATCTCTCTGTTGAATTCGGCGTGCGCAAGTTCGTGATGATTTCCACGGACAAGGCGGTGAATCCGACCAACGTGATGGGATGTTCGAAGCGTATATGTGAGATATATGTCCAGAGTCTCAATAACGCAGAGAGGGATGGAAAGATAAAAGGCGATACGCAGTTTGTGACTACGAGATTCGGAAACGTTCTCGGCTCAAACGGTTCGGTCATCCCCATATTCAAGAAACAGATTGAAGCCGGCGGTCCTGTCACCGTGACGCACCCTGACATTATCCGTTATTTTATGCTGATCCCTGAGGCGTGCAAACTCGTGCTGGAGGCGGGAACCAAGGGACACGGGGGCGAGATTTTCGTTTTCGATATGGGGAAGCCTGTCCGCATAGCTGATTTGGCGAAGAGGATGATAATTCTCAGCGGTGCAACCGGAGTGGAAATTAAATATACAGGTCTTCGCGATGGTGAGAAACTTTACGAAGAGCTGCTTAACGAAATGGAGACCACCAAACCTTCATTCCACGAGAAGATACGAATAGCGACGGTAAGAGAATACGATTTCGATGAGGTTGCCAAGATGGTGGATGACTTGATACAGACTGCCGGGACGTATGACCCTATGCAGACGGTACGTAAGATGAAGGAGATGGTCCCTGAATATAAAAGTAATCATTCCGTATATTCAATACTTGATAACTGATGGCTGACATACAGATAGTTATAATGGCCGGAGGAATTGGCTCAAGATTGTGGCCTCTGAGTACTCCGGATCTCCCGAAACAGTTTGTGGACGTTCTCGGACAGGGTAAATCTCTCATTCAGATGACAGTTGACCGTTTTCTTCCTGTTTGTCCGGTGGAGAATATGTGGGTGGTAACATCTGAGCATTATGCCGACATCGTGAAGGAGCAGCTGCCTTCCATTCCTGTGGAACACATCCTGCTTGAACCGGTTGGACGAAATACCGCGCCTTGCATCGCGTATGCGTGCCGCAAAATCGCCCAGCATCATCCCAATGCCACTGTAGTGGTGACTCCATCCGACGCTCTCGTCCTGAAAAAGGAGAAATTCACCAAGATAATAGGAAAGGCTATTGACTTCGTGGGGAAGAGCAAGAGTCCCCGTATCGTTACCGTTGGAATAGAGCCTAACCGGCCGGAGACAGGATATGGTTATATCTGCGCAGACAAGGCAGTAAGCGGAAAGGTCGTGAAAGTGAAGCAGTTCTGTGAAAAGCCTGATTTCAATACCGCCGTGTCCTATCTTTCATCGGGAATGTATTTCTGGAACGCCGGCATATTCGTCTGGAAGGTAAACACCATCTTGTCGGAGATAAAAGCTCACGCTCCGCAGATCAGCGAAGTGATGGATAAGTTGCAACCTTATCTTTACACGGATAAGGAGCAGGAGAAACTGGAAGAACTCTTTCCTACCTGCGAAAAGATATCCATAGACTACGCAGTGATGGAAAAAAGCCATTACATCTACGTGATAGCAGAAAACCTCGGATGGAGCGACCTGGGCACCTGGGGATCTCTGAAGAAATTCCGTAAGAACGTAGGAAGCATCGAACTCCACGACTGCGAGAACTGTATGTGCGCCATAGAGGATGGGCAAAGGCTTATCGCAGTGGGACTTAAAGACTACATAATAGCCGTCAAGGACGGCCGTATTCTTGTCTGTCCGCTTGACAGGGAACAGGAGATTAAGGAGTATGTCTAGATCTTGAGGAAGACCTTTTTCTTATATAGGAAATACAGGAATCCCCATCTCAGAAGAAAAATCCCAATTACCAGAACAAGTGCTCCCGCTTCTTTGCTCGGGATGTGGTTGATCACACCTTGAAGAAGCTGTTTGGCAGTGAAACTGAAGTTGATGAAACTCATAGCCAGATATATGGTTATTGAGTTCATTCCTATCACCTTGAGAGGAAAGGCCCATTTGCGGTGTCCGCATACATCTATCACATAGTAGAACAGCGCGAAGCCAAGAAGGGAGTATGCTCCCACGACAAGAACGAAACTGCTGCTCCAGAGGTTTTTGTTAATGGGAAAGAATAATCCCCATGCCAATCCGGCAGCAAGAAGCACCATAGCCGCGAGCGACATCTCAAGCGCCTTTTTCTTTCCGTTTCGGGAAGAATCTTTTACATGTTCTCCGGTAAACATCCCAAGCATCGCGGTGGCGGTCGCAGGAATCAGCCCCAAAAGCCCCTCGGGATCAAAATGGCCGAGATAAAGTCTTCCGGGCATAATATGCGAGTCTATATAACCTGCCAGATTATATTCCAGAGAAAACGGATCCGCTCCTTCCGGTGACCCAGGAGCAGGCACCAGCCGCAGCAGCAAGTAATATCCCAAAAGCAGAGCGGCACATATCAGGATTCTGGACTTTCGTCCGCAATGGACATACAAAAGGGATGCGAGCATCCAGGCAAGTCCTATTCTTCCCAGAACGCTGCAATATCTGGCATTCGCGAAATCCAGGTGGGCCAATAATCCGTTATATATTATGCCCAGCAGCACCAGGATGATTGCCCGGCGAAAGATTTTCAGATGGATTTCACGGCTGCTGTGCTTCAGGCTTCTTTGTTTGGCCAGAGAAAAGGGGAATGAAATGCCGGCGATGAAAAGGAAAGTCGGGAACACCAGATCCATAAATGCCAATCCGTTCCACTGTACGTGTTCCATCTGACGGGCGATGGCGCAGTCAGATCCGCCCGGAAAAAGTGCGCAAATGGCGGTAATTATGGATGCGCCTCCCATAATCCACAGCATATCGAAGCCCCTGAATGCATCCAGGCTCTCAAGTCGTTTTGTCTCCATAGCTCAAAGATAAAGAAATATGCTAATTTTGTGAAAAAGTATTTGCTATGAGAAGATATCTGTTTGCCCTTCTATTTGCGGTGTTTTTCTTAAGTTCTTGTTCATCAGGAATCAAGGTCATAAGTTATAATGTCGGGACTTTTACTAAGTCGGGCGCGGATTGTACGCAGCTGATAGCGGATATGCTATCGGAGGAGAAGGCTGATTTCATTGGCCTGTGCGAATTGGACAGTTGTACGGTAAGGACGGCGGGAAAGTATCAACTGGAAGAATTGGCAGAGGCGCTGAAGGGTGATTATCAGGTAGTTTTCGCTCCGGCATTGGCCTTTCAAGGTGGGAAATATGGTATAGGGATGCTGGTGAGATTCGATCGTGACCTTTTGAGTACGGAAGTGGTTGAACTCGAGAAGTCCGACGGGGCGGAGCAGAGGGTTCTGTGCATAGCGCAGACTCCGGAGGTGGTTTTCGCCGTGACACACCTCGATCACAAGGGGGTGCAGGCGAGGATGGATCAGTGTGTCCAGATAACGGAAGTCCTCGAGAAATTGGCAGAGGATACGGGGAAGGAGGTGATTCTTTGCGGGGACTTCAACAGCACTCCGGAAAGCGCGGAAGTAAAATATTTAAAGAGACATTGGATTCAGGTCAGCCCTTCGGAGAACACTTATCCAAGTGATGCTCCGCGTGAGTGCATAGATTATGTTTTTGTTCTGAAAGGAAGCCGCCTGTCCTGTCGGGACGGACGTATCGTGGATAATACGCAGACTTTTGATGCGGTCAGAGCGTCGGATCATCTCGCAGTATGTGTAGATCTGCGCTGAGATGCCACACCTGGGATTATTGTCTGTTGATGAAGCAGTCTATGGTGTTCTCCATCAGTGAACAGATGGTCATAGGGCCTACACCTCCAGGAACAGGGGTGATGACGCTTGCCTTGGCCTGAACCTCGTCGAAGTCCACATCTCCGCAGAGTTTGCCGTCTATATGGTCTATCCCGACATCTATGACTACCGCCCCTTCTTTTACCATATCGGCTTTGATGAGCTTGGCGGATCCCACGGCCACTATCAGGATGTCGGCTTTCGCCGTGATGCTTCCGAGGTCTTCAGTATGTGAGTGACAGATGGTTACCGTGGCGTTCTCGTTAAGAAGAAGTTTGGCTGTCGGAAGTCCCACGATGTTGCTTCGACCTACGACTACGGCATTCTTACCGCATATTTCTACGTTCGCGGCCTTAAGAAGCCGTATTATTCCTCTCGGAGTGCAAGGAACGCAGTATTGCGGATTGGGTTCCGGTTCGGTGCGGCGACGCCAGAGTGCGGCTACATTTTCAGGATGGAAACCGTCCACATCCTTTTCCCGCGCGATCGCGTAAAGGGCTTTCAATTCATCTATATGACTCGGCAGCGGCAGCTGGACCAGAATGCCGTCCACTCCTTCGTCTTCGTTGAGAAGCCTGATCTGCTCAAGCAGAGATTCTTCCGAAGTCTCGGCAGGAAGATGTATGGTAGTGTTTTGAATGCCAATCTTTTCGCAAGCTTTGCCCTTGCTTCTCACATAACTTGCGCTGGCCGGGTCATCGCCCACAAGAACAACAGCCAGATGCGGCACGCGGCCATATTTGGCAGGGAAAGTGGCCACTTGCTCGGCAAGAGAAGCCTTGATATTATCCGATAATTCTTTTCCGCTTAAAATCACGGCGCGAAGATAGCAATAAATTTTGTATCTTCGTAGGCTATGTCGGCTCTGGGGAAACAAATGTGGCCGGCACATTACAAAATATTTAACGGATAACAATATGAGGGTATTGCGCATTACAAATACTAAAAGTCACAAGAAGGAAGTATTCAAACCTATAAACCCGGGCCGTGTGGGTATGTATGTATGCGGTCCTACCGTTTATGGCGAGGCTCATCTCGGACACGCCCGTCCGGGGATAACCTTCGATCTTCTTTTCAAACTGCTCACCCATCTGGGATATGAGGTGCGTTATGTCCGTAATATCACTGATGTGGGACACCTCGAGCACGATGCTGACAGCGGTGAGGACAAGATATCAAAGAAAGCGCGTCTGGAGCAGCTGGAGCCTATGGAAGTGGTGCAGACCTATACGTTCTGCTATCACGAGGCTATGCGTGCGCTCAATGTCGCACCTCCGAGCATAGAACCCCGCGCCAGCGGTCATATCATAGAACAGATAGAGGCCGTGAAGAAGATTCTCGAGGCCGGTTATGCTTATGAGAGCAACGGCAGCGTATATTTCGATGTGAGAAAATATAACGAGTCTCATCATTACGGAGTGCTCAGCGGGCGTAATCTTGAAGATACGCTTGAGGGCACTCGCTCTCTTGACGGGCAGGGTGACAAGCGGGCTCCGTACGATTTCGCTATCTGGAAAAAGGCCGAACCGGAGCACATAATGCATTGGCCCTCACCGTGGAGCGAAGGATTCCCTGGGTGGCATCTCGAATGCTCCGTTATGGGGGAGAAGTATCTGGGAGAGGAATTTGACATCCACGGCGGCGGAATGGATCTGATGTTTCCGCATCACGAGTGCGAGATAGCGCAGAACGTGGCCTGCCGCGGGACGGAAGGCGTGCATTATTGGGTGCATAACAATATGATAACCATCAACGGGCAGAAGATGGGCAAGAGCCTGGGTAATTTCATCACCCTTCCGCAGATGTTTTCCGGTGATCACGAGAAACTCACACAGGCATACAGCCCTATGACGGTGCGTTTCTTTATTCTTCAGGCCCATTATCGCGGCACTCTCGATTTCTCGAACGAGGCGCTTCAGGCGGCACAGAAGGGTCTTGAAAAACTTCTGCAGTCTGCGCACACCCTTTACGAATTGGCAGGGAGAAAAGCTCCTGTTTACCGGTATGGCACTTTGCCTTCAGGCGTGGCTCCGCAGACTTGCACGGCGACCAGTCCTCAGGTCAAGGCGATATTCGAAGGTGTGTATGACACTCTTTGCGATGACCTTAATACTCCGGGGACGCTCTCTTTCCTTTTTGATGCGGTGAAACTGATAAACGGTGCCAAGGCCGGCACGGTCGCTCTCGGCAAGGAAGACATTCAGACGCTCGTGCAGATTTACGATGACATAGTGTTCGGCGTTCTCGGCCTTAAGGATGAAAGTGCGGAAGGGGCGGATACGGAAGTTATCGATGGTCTTATGCAGATGATTTTCGAGCAGCGCGCAGCCGCCAAGGCCAATAAGGACTGGGCTACGTCCGATCATATACGCGATACTCTCAACAAGTTGGGTATAAAGGTAAAAGATACTAAAGACGGAGCGGAATGGAGCCTGTAAGACTTGTCAGCTGGAATGTCAACGGACTTCGCGCCATAGTCGGGAAGGGCTTTTGTGATATTTTCGAGAAGTTCGACGCCGATTGCGTGTGCCTTCAGGAGACCAAACTGCAGAAGGGACAGATAGACCTCGAATTTATGGGGTATGCTTCGTATTGGGATTATGCCGTAAGACCAGGCTATTCCGGAACGGTGATATACACCAGGCTTCCGGTGCTGTCTTCATCTGCGGGGATAGGCATTCAGGAGCACGATATGGAGGGCAGGGTGGTCACACTGGAGTTCGCGGATTTCTTTCTGGTCAATGTATATGTTCCCAATTCTCAGGACGCTCTGAGAAGGCTCGATTACCGTATGCGTTGGGAGGACGCTTTCCGCTCTTATCTGGCCGGTCTGTCTGAGAGGAAAGGAGTGGTGGTATGCGGAGATATGAATGTGGCACACGAAGAGATAGATCTCAAGAATCCGGCGACCAACCATTTCAATGCCGGGTTTTCCGATGAGGAACGCGGCAAGATGACCGAACTTCTCGGTTCGGGTTTCGTGGACACTTGGCGTTACCAGCATCCGCAGGATGTCAAATACAGCTGGTGGTCGTATCGTGGAGGTGCAAGGGCGAGAAACGTAGGGTGGAGGATAGATTATTTTCTCGTAAGCGAGGCGCTGAAAGACCGCATCCTTTCCACGGAGATACATAACGAGGTCCAGGGGTCGGACCATTGCCCGGTTGAACTTATCCTCGGATAGCTCTCAGAATATTGTCTTTGTCTGGCGTCTCTCCTGTCATTATCTCGTAGCCAAGTATCGCCTGCCAGGCGAGCCAATGTGTGCCCGGGATGTAGTTCTCTATCCCTGCCAAGTTCTTGCAGCAGGGAGTTTTGTAATTGGCCTCGATAAGAGTGCGGCATCTCAGATTCTGCAGCCCTTCCACTTTCCGAGGCAGGGTGAATACGATGGTGTCGGCTTCGATGTTACGCGTGAGCTCGTCGTGATGCAGCATCCTTGTGCTCAGACCTAGGGATACAGCCGCCTGCAGAGCCGCTCTTCCCGCTCCTCCTCCTCCTATCACCGTCACGTCCTTCGCTTTTTCGAGCAGATGCCCCAGGGCCAGAAAATCCGAATTATAGGCCTCCAGAGAGTCTTTGCGTTTGACAAGAATATTGGCGGCGCCGCATTCTATGGCTGACCTGTCGGCCCTCTCTGCCGCCTTGATCGCATCAGCCTTGAACGGGGCGGTGACGTTTATCGCCTTGTAGGGGCCGTCGATAAAGGTTCTGAGGCACTTGTCGAAGTCCGCGTATTCTATCAGGTCATAGTCCCACTTTCCCCGGTATGCCGCCTGGAAGAGCAGGGGACTGAGCGAACCCTGAATCGGATATCCTATTAGAGCGTATCTGTCCATATATGAAGGTGTTATTTATTTCTTTGCCTTACGGCTTCGTACATAAGTACGGCTGCGCTTATCGAGACATTGAGCGAATCCATCTTCCCCAGCATAGGGATCCTTATATGTGCGTCGGCCGCTTCTCTCCATATGTCGCTGAGCCCTGTGGATTCGGTCCCCATAATGATGGCTGTGCCACGTGTCATATCATAATCGTAGTACAGGTGCGAGTCCTGAAGTTGGGCGGTCAGAATCTGAATGCCCTTGCCCTTAAGAAAATCTATGCATTCCTGTGAGCTGCACGCCACGGTCGGCACGGTGAAGATGGCGCCGATGGAACTCCGTATGAGATTGGGATTGTAGAGGTCCGTGAGAGGATCGCATATTATCAGGGCGTCGACACCTGCGGCATCGGCACTTCGAAGAACCGCCCCCAGATTCCCCGGCTTCTCCACGCTTTCGAGCACTATGATGAGCGGATTCTCCCCAAGCGCAAGGTCCGAAAGGGTCTTTTGCGGCGTATTTACTTCCGCAATAATCCCTTCCGTACTTTCTCTGTATGCTATTTTGTTATATGCTTCCGCAGAGACTTCCACCCGTTGTACGGAGCCGGGAAGCCGTGAGAGGATATCAGCATTTTCGCCAATCCCCAGATATTCCGGGCAGTAAAAGCAGGTATTCAAAGCATATCCGGCCTGAATACAGTGCAGAATTTCCCTTTTGCCTTCGACTATGAACATTTTGCAGGCTTTTCTTTCGGAAGACTTTTGCTCCAGCAGAAGAAGCCTTTTTATTCTGGGATTATGGATACTTGAGATAAAAAAATCCATTATATATATATATTTTCAGCAAAAATAAGTATATTTGCCCATATTGTGATAAAACCTTTTAACAATAAATCCAAAAGTAAAATGAAGAAATTCGTTCTTTGCCTTGTTGCCGTTTTAGGCCTTGGCCTCGCTGCTTCAGCAGCTAACTACACAATCGATGAGAACTCTATCGATGCGCTTATCGAGAATGCAACAGAAGTTACACCTATGTCTCTCGAGGCAGCAGTTCCAGGATTACAGGATCCTAGCCTCAAGATAGGTCAGGCCCCTCAGCCAATCATCGCTTGCCTTCTTTCTTTCATCCCGATAACAAACTGGCTTGCTATTCACCGTATGTATCTCGGCACATCAGCATTGACCGTTGTTCTTCAGATAATCACCGGCGGCGGTTTCGGTATCGTTTCAGTAGTTGACTTCGTATGTCTGCTTCTCGGCGTTATCGACGGTGACATCAGCCAGTACTGCAATAACCCACACTGGTGGATGCTTCTCAATATGATCTAGTGGATTGAGACTTACAAGACAACATATCCTTCTGACAGGTCTGTTGCTTTTGTGCGTGGAGGCATCTGCTCAGCGCAGAGTATCCGCAGACGTCGAAGTTAAGACCGTAACAGAAGGTAATGTGACCACAGTCACCAAAAGCGTCTATTGTTCCAACAATGGACGCTTGGTGACTTATTTCCATTCTCCGTTCGAGTATGTGATGGAAACGGACATCGTAGGGGAGTGCAAATTCTATTTTCCGTCCACCAACGAGGTGTTCGTGGACAATTCGGCAGGCATAAGTTCCCGCGATGAACTTCTTTCGCTGTTGCTCTCCGGCCGACTGCTTGATGACCTGGGCGTGTCTCTTTCCGGATATAAGCTTCAAACTACGCAAAGACTTCCCGACGGTCTGCTCAAAAAGACTTATAAAGGAGTAAGGACCGATCTTCCGGCATTTTGTGAGATCGTGTTCAAGGATTATCTTCCCATCTACAGCGCGACACTCACCGAGGACGGGCATACGCTGGTTAAGGTCTACTATTCTAAATACGAAAATGTAGGGTATACACCGTTCCCTTGCAGGAGCACCGAGATTGTATATAATTCCGTAAAGGATTCCACCATAATACGGACCATTTATTCGAATATAACACTTGACGGCAGCGACCCTCAGTTCGATTTCGCCGTTCCTGAAGATGCCAAGCCATTGGATATGGCTCCTACAGTCCAGAAATGAGACTTTTCAGACGAAAAATACGCCTCACGGCGTTTGTTCTGTTTTTTTTGTCATTGACTGCCCGCTCGCAGTCCAGATTCACCCCGTCGCACGCCGAATATTTCAAACAGGCTTTGAAGAACAGAGGCCCGGTCACCGCCATTCTCGGTACTACGGACAGACTGATGAGAGATACCCGCATAGGGCTTGCGAGCAATCATTATCTTCGTGAGGACGGAAAGATACACGAGGATTTCTTCGGACCTCTTCCTTATGGCTTGGATTTCCCTTCTTTTGATCTGGGCCAATTCAGCCAGGTGTCCGCGCACACCGTTTTCAATAATTCTGAAATAGAATTCGTCGAGTATCTTTTAGGCAATAATTTTTCCCGTGACGCCGTGTATTATCTTCACGGAAGCGGATTCGTGCCTTCTGATACTTTGCATTACTATAAGGCGCTGTCATTGTACACCGCCGGGGATTTGCATCACGCGGCGGAGTCATTCAAAAAGGTCTCACGCGGATCGGTCTATTTCGAACCGTCCGTTTTTTTGAATGCGGCCTGTGACGCTTATACAAGTCAGTATGATTCAGCCCGTTCCTTGCTCCTTTCTTATGAAGGGGCGCGAACGGAATTGAAGTCTTATGAACTAGCCGCTTTGAGCCTTCTGCAAGACGACAAACAGGGCTATCAGACTTATTCGAAGGATTTTACATATTCGAATTATTCTCTTTCGCAGGGAGAAAAAATGTTCGATCAGATATACTCTCAGCGGTTCTCCTCTCCACGCAGGAATCCGTGGGTGGCCGCCGGTCTGTCCACCATCGTGCCCGGACTTGGCAAAATATACAACGGCAATTATGGCGAGGGGGCCGTGTCTTTACTCCTTGTGGGCTCATTCGCAGGGTTCGCGGCTGAGAGTTGGATAAGGAACGGCGGCGGGGATTGGCGTACAATCTTGTTCACATCGATTGCTTCACTTCTTCATTTAAGTAACATCTACGGGAGTTACATTTCAGTAGGTCTGTATAATTCATATTTGAAAGATGCTCAGAATCAGACAATTGTTTTTTATATCCATTATCCTGTGCGTAACTTTTTCCGTTAAGGCGCAGAGTACGGACTATCTCGATGCGGCTCTTTGTGAAAAGCAGGCTTACCTGGCGGATAATCCTATGGAGTTCAATGATGCCATTTTCCGCAAGGCAGAGATCTTGTGCGATGCAGGCTTGTACCGCGAATCTCTTTCCTCGCTCGAACGGGTCAGGGCATATTCGTTGACCCCGGCGCAGAGAGACAGTCTCGGCATCAGGAAAGCGTATATGGCGTATAGGATGGAAGACTATGACAGGGCGTTGTCTTATCTGCAGGAAGTGGATATGGCTCCCTCCTGCGGACAGATTCATAAAAAGAGCCGCTGGGCTGCGATGTTTCTCACTTTTCTTGTCCCCGCAGGATTCCTTTATGCGGAAGACCCGGCCGGAGCCGTGATATATACCGGACTTAATGCTCTCTCGGTAGGGGGGATAGTCCTGCAGGCGAGCTCTCTTTGTTATCTGAGCGCTATTCTCGGAGGAGCTATGGCACTGAACTTTACGTTTATGGGAGCACAAGAAAAAGTTGCGCTTCTGGTGGAGAAACGCAACTTGGAACTTGAAAATGAGTCTAAGAGACAGGCTCTCAATTCATTTTTTCAGGCCTCATCTGAGGGAAGAACAGAACGTCCTGAATAGTGGTCTGACCTGTCATAAACATCGTAAGACGGTCGATTCCCATCCCGAGTCCTGAAGTAGGAGGCATACCGTATTCGAGTGCCCTTACAAAATCCATATCTATGTACATAGCCTCGTCATCTCCCTTGCTCTTGAGAGCCGCCTGCTCTTCGAATCTGGCCAGCTGGTCGATAGGGTCGTTAAGTTCAGAGTAGGCATTGGCCAATTCCTTGCCGCATACGAACAGTTCGAACCTCTCGGTGAGAGTAGGATCCTCCCTGTGCCTTTTGGTGAGGGGTGACATTTCTACAGGATAGTCTGTCACGAAGGTAGGCTGGATGAGTTTGTCCTCGCAGAATTCACCGAAGATGGCGTCGATGAGCTTGCCTTTTCCCCACGACGGCTCAACCTCTACGCCAAGAGTCTTGCAGGTGGCGCGAAGAGCCTCTTCATCCATTCCCTTGACATCCACTCCGGCATATTCCTTTATGGCTTCGAGTATAGGCAGACGGCGATACGGACCCTTGAAGTCCACTTCGTTCTCGCCGATCTTGACTTTAGTGGTTCCGTTGACTTTGGCAGACACCTTTTCGAGCATCTTCTCTACGAATTCCATCATCCAGATATAGTCCTTGTATGCGACGTATATCTCCATACAGGTGAATTCAGGATTGTGGGTCTTGTCCATACCTTCGTTGCGGAAGTCCTTGGCAAATTCATATACTCCGCTGAATCCGCCCACTATCAGCCTTTTAAGGTAGAGCTCATTGGCTATACGAAGGTAAAGAGGAATGTCGAGGGCGTTGTGATGGGTGATGAAAGGTCTTGCCGTAGCACCTCCCGGAATGCTCTGAAGGATAGGGGTCTCCACTTCCAGACAGCCAGCTTCGTTGAAGTAGTCCCTCATAGTGGCTATGATCCGGGACCTTTTGATGAAGGTCTCTTTCACAGACGGATTCACTATAAGGTCGACATATCTCTGCCGGTATCTGAGCTCCGGATCGGTGAATGCGTCAAACACCTGACCGTCAAGCTCTTTTACTATAGGAAGAACGCGGAGCGATTTGCTCAGGACGGTAAGTTCCTTCGCGTGTATGCTGAGCTGTCCTGTCTGTGTGTAGAAAGCGAATCCCTTGATTCCGACTATATCGCCTATGTCCAGAAGTTTTTTCCAGACCGTGTTGTACATCGTCTTGTCTTCGCCCGGGCAGATCTCGTCCCTTTTTACATAGATCTGTATGCGTCCGGTTTCATCTTGAAGTTCTCCGAATGAAGCCGCGCCCATAATACGGCGGCTCATTATTCGTCCTGCTATGCAGACGTCTGCGAAATTGCCTTTTTCCGGGTCGAATTCCGCCGTTATCTGCGCGGCGGTGGCATTGACCGGGTAAAGAGCTGCAGGATATGGGTCTATTCCCAATTCTTTGAGCTTTGCGAGGGATTCCCTGCGGATAAGCTCCTGTTCGCTGAATTCCTGTATCATATTTATATTATATCTTCTTTTCTTTCTTTGATGTCACGTATTCTGAGCTGTATGCTGCTGTTCCCTCTGTAATAATTCTCCACTATCGAGTAACATACGTCAAAAGGCTGGCCTTGTCTTATATAATCGTAAAACTCATCCTTGTTGAAGGCGATGGACGGAATCGCCCGTGAGTAATCCTCCTGTATGAGATCGAGTTTGAGATGTTTTCCTCCCGCTCCCACTTTTCGTCCGTTGCCTTCGTCGCACACCTCCTCGGTCAGGAAGGTCGGATTCGTATTCCCCGGGCCGAAAGGCTGGAATTGTTTCAGGATGCGGAAGAATTTGGGGGTGATCTGGTTGAAATTGATCTTCGCGTCTATATCTATGACGGGGGTAGTCATCTGGGAGGTGATCTTTCCGTCTATGAAGCTGTCCATTCTTCTCGCGAACTCTTCCACATTCTCCTCTTTCAGGGTGAGCCCGGCGGCATATACGTGTCCTCCGTAATTTTCGAGCAGGTCCGCGCAGCTTTCAATGGATGAATACAGGTCGAATCCCTGTACGCTTCTTGCCGATCCTGTCACGAAACCGTTCGATTTGGTGAGCACGACGGTAGGCTTGTAGAAGGCCTCCACCAGACGCGACGCCACGATTCCCACCACCCCTTTGTTCCAGGACGGGTTGTAAACTATCGTAGCATTCTTGAATGCCAATGCCTTACCGCTTTCCACCATCTCTATGGCTTCCATCGTAATCTCGCGGTCAATGCTTTTACGCTCGTTGTTGTTATTGTTTATCTTCTCGCCAATCTTCATCGCCTGCATCTTGTCCGTAGCGGTAAGAAGTTGAACGGCAAGCCTTCCGGTGTCCATACGTCCGGCGGCGTTGATTCTCGGCCCTATCTTGAACACTATGTCGTCTATCGTGAGGTGTCCGGGTTCTAGGGATGACAATTCTATTATGGCTGAAAGCCCCTGACGCGGATGTTCGTTCAGAATCTTCAGACCGTAATAGGCGAGAATCCTGTTTTCTCCGCACATACTGACCAGGTCCGAGGCTATGCTGACTACCAGAAGGTCCAGAAGCGGCAGCAGAGACTCGAATTCGATATCATATTTCTGCGAATATGCCTGGCAAAGCTTGAACCCCACCCCGCATCCTGACAGGTCGTCGAAAGGGTAGTGGCAGTCTTCGCGTTTCGGGTCCAGCACGGCAGCGGCCTCAGGCAACTTTTCGTCCGGAAGGTGATGGTCGCAGATTATGACATCTATCCCCAGGGATGCGGCCAATGCCACTTTCTCCACGGCTTTGATTCCGCAGTCCACGGTGATTATCAGGGACACTCCTTCTGATTTGGCGAATCGGATGCCTTTTTCAGACACTCCGTATCCTTCGTCATATCTGTCCGGTATGTAGAATTCCACCAGCGGGGTGAAGCGGCTTATGAAAGAGTAAAGCAGGGCGACCGCCGTGGTCCCGTCCACGTCATAATCACCGTACACCATTATCTTTTCCTTACTGGTGATGGCTTTGCGCAGTCTTTCCACTGCCGCGTCCATATCCTTCATAAGGAAAGGATCGTGAAGGTTGTTTATGTCAGGACGGAAAAAGGCTCTGGCTTGCTCGAAAGTCTCGATACCCCGCTTTATCAGAAGGTCGGACAGAACTTTGTCTATCCCCACTTCTGTGCTGAGTCTCTCAACTTTTTCGCTGTCAGAAGGCTCTTTCAATACCCATTTACACTCTTTTGTCATCAAGCATCTCCCTTTTTATTATCTCGAAGGCTCTTCGTGCCGTCTGTTCTATGTCCAATTCGTCTGTCTGTATGGTGACCTGTGCCAGAGAATAAGTCCGTTCTCTTTCTTCCAGCAGTTTTTCGAAGTCCGTATCCCCTTCAAGAACAGGGCGCCTCACCTTGCTTTCCTGCAGCCTTTTCCGCAGAGTTTCCGGAGAGGCCTTCAGAAAAATGCACCGGCTGTTTTCTAGGATGTAATCCCGCAGTGCGCCTATCTGAAGCGTTCCGCCTCCAAGTGAAAGCACCATATCGGTGTGAGTCAGCAGGTGCATCACGAACACGTCTCTGAGTGCCTCCGCTTCTATCGCCCTGAATCCGTTCTCCCCATGGAAGTCGAAAATCCCTGGAATGTCCATTCCGATTTTCTTCTCTATATAGGAGTCCAAATCCACCCATTCGCAACCGATCAGAGCGGCGAGTCTTTCACCCACGCTGCTTTTCCCGGCTCCCATGAATCCTGTCAGACAAACTATCAAAACAATGTCGGTTCTTGCGTCTCGTCGTAATCCTTTTCATCCGGAATCTCGACGATAGGTTCCAGATTTATAATGGTCGGTGTCGTTTCTTCCTCTTCTTCCGGCTCCTTGCGCAAAGGCTCCACGAACTCCACTTTCTTTATCTCTCTTTCGTGACACTTCTTGCCTTTGGCCGTGATTCCCTTCTTTCCTATCCAATCGGCTGCCTCTATGACCTCAGGCTCCCTGTGCTCGGATTTACCGGCAAACGTAACCTTGTATCTCGGGTAGAGGTCGTCACTTATCTCTATCAGCTTTGATTTCGCCCCGTCTGAGATGAAACTCATAGGGGTGTTGTCGCTGAGCACGAACGAGAAACGTTTCACGTAATAGGTCTTGCCCGTTCCGTCATAGTAGAGCGCCGTATAGACTTTGTTCGCATCGAACTTCTCTATCTTCAGAACTTCTCCCGGATAACGGTTCGATACGTCGTATGAGGTAGTATAGAAGGTCCCGTTGCGGAAGATGGCCAGAACCTTGTCTTCTGCACGGAATTCACCTATGTACTGTCCGCGTTGCTCATCGTTAAGCTTCTGTATGTCAGCATCGTACCATATATCTTTTCCCGATATGGTGGATACGCCTGCGGACTTGAGCGTTATCTTGTGTATAGGGTTCTTGCTGACGAGATTTCCTCTCGACGCACGTCCTTTTATGGCAAGCGTGCTGAAATCGTACTCCAGGGATGTCTTCTTCAGCTTGGCCTTGGGACGCAGCTGTATTTTTACCGTTTCCGCTTCACCGTTGCCGTTGGCTGTGAACCAGACGATCTGCGATCCTTCCTCACCGGTGGTGATATCGTAAGTCTTGTCCCTGGTGATGGATGTTATTGCAAAACGCTTGGCGTAGTATATGCTTGTCTTGCCGACGCGGTAGATCACATTGTAAGTGGTCCTGCTGTCACCTCTGTTGAAAAGCCCCACATAGAGCAGGTCTTTGCCGAAAAATGCCTTGTCCGTAATTTTGGACACTATGAATTCTCCGTTGCGGCGTATTATGATGACTTCCGAGAGGTCCGAACAGTCACAGATGAACTGCACTCCGTCGTCCTTTTTGAGGTTCATCCCCACGAAGCCTTCGGCGTAATTGGCATAAAGCTTGGCATTGTTGCTGATTACTTTATTGGCAGCTATCGATTCGAAGCCCGTAAGTTCCGTGTGGCGAGGGAAGTCTTTGCCGTAGGTCTGTTTGAGGTGCCGGAACCAGTCTATGGTATAGTCGACTATCCTCTCGATGTTATTCCGGATTTCCTGCATCTCTTTCTCGATGGAGAGAATCTTCTCGTCTATCGCCTTGGTGTCGAATTTGGAGAGTTTGCGCACAGGCTTGTCCACGAGATGGTCTATGTCTTCCGGTGTTATCTGACGCTTGAGCGAGTTTTCGAACTCTTTCATCTTCAGGAGGATGGCATTCTTCTGAGCTTCCCAGCTTTCGAAATCCTGACGCTCCAGAATCTTGTAGACCTTGTTTTCGAAGAAAATCCTTTCGAGTGAGGTATAATGCCAACTGTCTTCCAGCTCGCCCATTCTGTACTGCAGCTGGGAGAGCAGAATCTGTTTGGTATGCTCGGTGCTGTATTCCAATATGTCATTCACGGACAGGAATGCCGGCTTGTTGTCCACAATCACGCAGGCATTGGGTGCGATCGTGGTCTCGCAGTCGGTGAAGGCGTAAAGCGCGTCTATCGTCTTGTCAGGAGACACATCGGCGGGAAGATGTATTATGATATCCACCTTGTCCGTAGTGATGTCATCTATCTTCTTGATCTTGATTTTCCCCTTTTCGCGGGCTTTCGTTATGGAGTCGATGAGGATGCTGGTAGTCTTGCTGTAGGGGATCTCGGTGATTGCGACGGTATTCTTGTCGATCTTCTCTATCTTCGCCCTTACTTTTACAGAGCCTCCGCGCTTGCCCTGCATATATTTCGAGCAGTCGGCATATCCTCCGGTAGGAAAATCGGGGTAAATCTCGTAAGGTTTTCCTTTGAGGATATTTATGGAAGCGTCTATGAGTTCGTTGAAGTTATGCGGAAGTATTTTTGAAGACATGCCCACTCCGATTCCTTCTGTCCCCTGTGCCAACAGCAAAGGGAAACGGACAGGCAGTTCGGTAGGTTCCTGGTTGCGTCCGTCGTAACTGTTCATCCAGTTGGTTATGCGGGGATCGAACAGGACTTCCTTGGCAAATTTCGACAGTCTGGCTTCAATGTAACGCGGAGCGGCATTGGCATCGCCGGTAAGGATATTACCCCAGTTACCCTGGCAGTCTATCGTCAATCCTTTCTGCCCGAGCTGAACCATAGCTCCAAGTATGGAAGCGTCTCCGTGAGGATGGAATTTCATAGCTTCACCCACGAGGGTGGCCACTTTGGTGTAAGACCCGTTGTCAACTTTGTACATAGCGTGCAGAACGCGTCTCTGGACAGGTTTGAGACCGTCTATGATATGCGGAACCGCACGATGCAGTATTACGTATGATGCATAGTCTATATACCAATCCTTGAACATTCCGGAAAGCTTGTATTTCTTTGCGTCGCCTTCCAGAAGTTTTTCGAATTTGCCCTCCCCCTGAATATCTTCGTCCGTGGGGATGATTTCCTGATCTATATCTTCTATTTCCTCACTCATATCTGTCGTTTTATTCTTCGTATCCGAATCTGCGAAGTTCTCTCTTGTCTTCTCTCCAGTCCGGAGCCACCTTCACGAAAAGCTGCAGAAACACTTTCTTCTGGAAGAAGTCTTCCATATCGATTCGTGCCGCGGTGCCAACTTTTTTCAGGGCGGCACCTTTCTTCCCGATGACTATCCCTTTCTGGGAATCCCTCATTACATAGATTACTGCGCTGATGTCGTATCTCTCCGGTCCCTCCTTGAAGGATTCCACCTGCACCTGGCAGCAGTAAGGAATTTCCTCCTTATAGTTCAGAAGTATCTTTTCCCTTACTATCTCTTCCGCGAAGAATCGCAGGTTCTTGTCCGTAAAGGCGTCCTTGTCGTACCACGGCGGGCAGACGGGCAGCTTTTCTATTATGGTGGACAGTATCTTCTCCAGACCGAACCTCTCCTGTGCCGATGCCGGTATGATCTCGGCGGACGGTACTTTTTCCTGCCAATAGGAGAGCAGTTCCAGTACCTTGGCCTGGTCGCTGATGTCTATCTTGTTGACCACTATGATCACCGGGCAGGTGAGTTTGGACAGTTTGTCTATGTATTCGCTGTTCTTGTCGGATTTTTCAACAGTATCGGTAACGTACAGGATTATGTCGGCGTCACCTATGGCGGCGTCCACGAAGTTCACCATATCCTGCTGAAGCCTGTAGTTGGGCTTCAGTATCCCGGGGGTGTCGGAGTAGACTATCTGGTAGTCTTCTCCGTTCACTATCCCCATTATGCGATGTCTTGTGGTCTGCGCCTTGGCCGTCACGATGCTGAGTTTCTCTCCCACCATCGCGTTCATCAGCGTGGACTTTCCCACATTCGGATTACCGATTATGTTTACAAATCCGGATTTAAACATAAGCCCCCATCTTGAGTATGTTCACCTCGCCCTCGGAGAGTTTTCTCCATTCACCTTTCTTGAGACCTTTCTTTGTCAATCCGGCGAAATATACTCTGTCCAGAGACTTGACCTCGTATCCGAGAGCCTCGAAAATCCTGCGGACAATCCTGTTCTTCCCGGAATGTATCTCTATGCCAAGCTTCCTGTGGTCATCGGCGTCGATGAACTCGAGCTCATCTGCTGCGATGCGTCCGTCAGTAAGGTCCACACCTGCGAGGATCTTGTCGTAATCCTCCTGCTGCAGAGGCTTGTCGAGGTTGACCTGATAAATCTTCTTCTTGTCGTAAGAAGGGTGGGTGAGCTTTTCTGCCAATTCCCCGTCATTCGTGAACATCAGCACACCGGTGGTGTTCTTGTCGAGACGGCCTACAGGGAATACTCTGTACGTGCATCCCTTCAGAAGCTCCATAACGGTCTTTTCGGCGTGAGGGTCGCTGGCGGTAGTGACATAACCCTTAGGCTTGTTCATCACCAGATATACCTTCTCCTCTCCTTTGAGCCTCTCTCCGTTGAATTTGATCTCGTCTTTGTATATGTTGACTTTGGTGCCAAGCTCCGTGACCACTTCTCCGTTGACGGTCACTACACCGGCCTGGATAAGCGTATCGGCTTCTCTGCGTGAGCATACGCCCGAATTGGCGATGAACTTGTTCAGACGGACTTCCTCCTGAATAGGTGTCTTTACGTAATCGTTGTCCGAATTGTTCTGCATCTCGGAGATGACTGATTTTCTGCTCAGCATCCTGTTGATTCCTTCCTCAGATGCGGATGGCCCGTAATTCTTCTTGAATCCCGGCTTGCCGTGTCCCTGCTTGTTGCCATAGCCCGGTTTGCCGAATCCCGGTTTGTGGTATCCTCCTTTGCTGAAAGTGTTAGGGCGTCTGTTGTCAGTATGATAACTGCCGCCTTGACGATGGTTCTCGCCATTTGAACGGTATCCCTCGTTGGAACGATATCCTTCGTTTGATCGGTATCCGTCATTTGAACGATTGCCGCCGTCGAATCTGCGTCCTCCCTGTGGACGGTCAGATGATTGCGGGCGTGAACCCCTGTCGCCACGCGGACGACGTTCAGAGTAATCACCGTTGGAGTTGTAAGACTTGCTCTCTCCGTAAGGACGTGAAGTCCTCTCGCGGTGAAATGATGGTGAGGTGCTGTAGGCCGGCCCTTCAGCTGTTTTTCTTGGTCTAAGTTTGCGGCCGTTTTTTGAAAAATCTTCCATTACTTTAAATCAAAAATGTAAGTGATTGTACCCTCCTGTCTTTCAGGAGTTGTTTCTGTTATTTTATCTAGTTTACTGAAGTGGGTCTTCATCGCTGCGTTCCGCGCCTCAGTCAATAAGGTCTTGTCGTTAACCGTGGTTCCCGGCATACCGGCTATGGCATTCACCACGTTGCCATAAACGTCCACCCAGATCTGAACCACGACACGTCCTCTCTCCTGCACCTTGTAGTTAGGTTTTACCAGCCCGCCTACAACCTCTCTTCCTTCCAGATGTGCGTTTGAACGGCCTTCCGTGATGGTATTGTTGGCCGTGTTTCCGTCACTTTGCCCGGCTTTGAAGGTGGGCGTGGATGTGCTCGCGGCGTGAGGTGACGTGCTGTCAGCGGGCTTTTTCGACATCCCGGGGAACAGGGCCTTCTGGTTGATGACAGGTTTCTCAGGCTCTGGTGACGGGACATCCACATCTCCGAAATTGTCCGGCTGGCTTTCCTGCGGCTGTGTCTTTGTGGGAGCTTCCACCGGGCTTTCGCTTTTCTGGACCAATTCCACCGGCTTTTCCAGATCTACTTCCTCGGAGCGCGGCTGCTTGCCGTAATCCGCCTTTATTTCTTCCAGTTCAGTGGAGAAATCCAGAAGGAAGGACGTCTCTTCCGGTGGCGGATAGATGTAATTCAGTCCTCGGAAGGAAAGCAGAGGAATCAGAATGGCATAAACCAGAACGGTCAAGGATATTCCCATTATCCTCGACCTTCGGGAAGATTTTTCCCTCATCTTAATGTATGCCTTTTTCTCGTCCATTCCGTTCTCCTATTCCGGTGATGTGGCCAGAATTACTTTATAATGATTACGTTTTGCGATATTCATCACGGCCACCACCTCTTTGATGGGCACGCTCTCGTCCGAGTATATGGCGAACGTAGGCTCGCTTTCCGCCGACAATTTGTCTATAAGGCTGTCTTCCACCTGGTCGAAGGCTATGCTCTGTTTGTCTCCGTTGATGTGGTATGTGTATTTGTCGTCTCCGCAGTCCTTTATGGACACGGATACGGTGGCTTTGGCGCTCACCTGACCTGTGCTTTTCGGAAGCAGAAGCTTGAGCGCGTTGGGATTGACCAGCGTGGAGGTCACCAGGAAGAATATGAGCAGAAGGAACACGATGTCCGTCATACTGGACATTGACATATTCGGATCAGGTCTTGTATTTTTCTTGAGAGCCATTTTACTTGTTTTCGCGGTCGGTTCCGCCGATTATCTCTAAAAATTCAATGCTCGTGTTCTCCATTTTTGCCACGACGTCAGACACTTTGGCAGACAGGATATTGTATCCGAAATAAGCCAGGATACCTACGATAAGACCGCCTACGGTGGTCACCATAGCCTCATATATTCCGCTGGAAAGCAGTGAGATGTCTATATTGTTGCCGGCATTGGCCATATTGAAGAATGCCTTGATCATACCGGTTACGGTACCCAGGAATCCCAGCATAGGGGCGCCTCCGGCTATGGTGGCCAGATAAGGCAGGCCTTTTTCCAGTCTGGAGATTTCGGCGTTGCCCACGTTGTCCATATAAGCCTGTATGTCTGAAGCCGGGCTCCCTATCTTGTCGATTCCGGCTTCCACCATTCTGGCTGTCGGCGTGTCGAATTTGCTGCAGAGAGTTTTGGCGGATTTGACTTTTCCGTCCGCAAGATAGTCCCTGATGTCATTCAAGAAATTGCCGTCGACTTTTTCCGCAGACAGGATCATCCATAATTTCTTCCCGAACAGGTAAAGTGCTATAATCGAAAGAACCAGGAGGACTATCATAATCCAACCGCCTTTAGTCGCCATCTCGAGGATGGAAATTGACTGTGTCTCAACCATATTTTTTCTTTTTTAATTATCGTTTCAAGCCCTCTCGGGCAAATCGCGCAAATTTACTTAAAATATTCGACTTTTGAAAGAAATAATGCGTGCCCCGGAACGCTTTCTCCGGCCTTGCATCGGCTGCCTTCCGCGATGAGTTCCGCGATGCTTTCCGCACTTCTTTTCCCTCTCCCCACCTCAAGCAAAGTCCCCACTATGGCCCTGACCATATTGCGCAGAAAACGGTCCGCAGCTATGTGGAACGACCAGTGGTATTCATCATCTTTTTGCCAATATGCTTCAAATACCGTGCAAATGGACGTCTTGTTGTCCGCTCCTGTTTTCTCGAAACACGAAAAATCTTTTGTGCCTGTCAGGAATGCACAGGCCCGGTTCATCTCTTCGAAGTTCAGACCGGGGTAACCGTACTGGTAGGAGAAGGCTTGGGCGAAGGGGTCCTTGACCCTGTGGATATGGTATGTGTATTCCCGTCTGGTGGCGCTGTATCTGGCGTGGAAATCATCTTCCGCTTCCTGAAGGGAAGTGACGGCTATCGACTCCGGCAAAATGGCATTTAATTTGTATATGAGAGTGTTGGTTTCCACCGTACCGGAATAGTCGAAATGTGCTACGTAACCGATGGCGTTGACTCCGGTATCTGTCCGTCCGGCCCCTGTGACGTTGATGCTTTCACCAAGCAAGGTTGAAAGCGCCTGATTGAGGGTTCCCTGGACGGAGGGGGCGTGTGGCTGAATCTGCCATCCGTTGAACGGGGCTCCGTTGTATGATAAGATGATTTTGAATCGCATACGCACAAATGTTGAAATACAAAATTAAAGAAATTATATGGAAAGCGTAAACATTAAGGAATTGAACGAAAAAATCCAGAAGGAAAGCTCTTTTGTCGATTTGCTCTCTCTGGAGATGGGGAAGGTCATCGTTGGCCAGAAACATCTTGTGGAGAATCTTCAGATAGCGCTTCTTTCCAACGGACACATATTGCTCGAAGGTATGCCGGGCCTTGCCAAGACATTGGCCATAAGCACTCTTTCCAAAGCGGTGAACGCTCAATTCTCCCGTATCCAATTCACACCGGACCTGCTTCCTGCCGATGTTACCGGTACATTGATATACAGTCAGAAGAAGGAGCAGTTCGAAGTTCATAAAGGGCCTGTCTTTGCCAATTTCGTCCTCGCGGACGAGATAAACCGTGCTCCTGCGAAGGTGCAGTCCGCACTTTTGGAAGCTATGCAGGAAAGGCACGTGACTTTAGGGGAAACCACTTACGCTCTGCCGGACCCGTTCCTTGTGATGGCCACGCAGAACCCTGTTGAACAGGAGGGTACATATCCGCTTCCCGAGGCTCAGCTCGACCGTTTTATGTTGAAGGTCATAGTGGATTATCCCAAGAAGGAAGAGGAAAAACTGATCGTCAGGATGAACAACACCGGAGATTTCCCTACGGCTTCGCCTGTGGTCAGCCCTGAAGACATCGTATCTGCGCGCAAGGTCGTGCGTCAGGTATATATGGACGAAAAGATAGAGAAATATATAGTGGATCTTGTCTTTGCCACACGTGATCCGCAGAGCTATAACCTCGCGTCTTTGAAAAGTATGATTTCATACGGTGCGTCTCCGCGTGCAAGCATCAGCCTGTGCGCCGCCGCCAAG
The DNA here is from genome assembly GCA_963635625.1 of Treponemataceae bacterium. Taxonomy (GTDB): domain Bacteria; phylum Bacteroidota; class Bacteroidia; order Bacteroidales; family UBA932; genus Cryptobacteroides. The sequence goes on from CAVHGF010000003.1 coordinate 42,271, forward strand.
GCATACGCTTTCATAAAAAGGAGAGGTTATGTCATTCCGGAAGACGTGCGTGCGGTCTGCCACGAAGTTCTCCGTCATAGAATCGGTCTGACTTATGAGGCCGAGGCTGAAAACGTCGGTACGGACGAAATCATAGAGCAGGTAGTAAATGCAGTCATCGTCCCATAATTCCACGACCGAATTCCTCAAGAAGGTCAGAAAGATAGAGATCCGTACGAGGAGCCTCTCGCATCAGATTTTTGCGGGAGAGTATCATTCTGCTTTCAAGGGAAGGGGTATGACCTTCAGTGAGGTGCGGGAGTACCATTGGGGTGACGATGTCCGTTCTATGGACTGGAACGTCACCGCCAGACTCCGTCAGCCTTACATCAAGGTGTTCGAGGAGGAGAGGGAACTCACAATGGTCCTTATGATAGACGTGTCCCGCAGCGGGCTTTTCGGAACGAAGGAAAGCACCCGGAGGGAACGGATAGCGGAGGTGGCCGCGGTGTTGAGTTTCAGCGCCATCTTGAATAACGATAAAGTCGGAGCCCTGTTTTTCTCGGACAAAGTGGAAAAGTTCATTCCTCCAAAGAAAGGACGTTCGCATCTCCTTCATATCATAAGGGAAATGCTTGAACTTGAACCTGTTTCTGACGGCACCGACATTTCCGTGGCTATGAAATTCCTTACGGGGGCCATCAAGAAGAAGTGCAACGCTTTTCTCTTGAGCGACCTTATGGATGTGGATTCTCAAGCCAATCCTCTCTACGAAGAGGCTCTCAAGGTCTTGTCCGGAAGACACGAATTGTCTGTAATAAGGGTAAGCGACCCTTTGGACAAGGAACTGCCGGCAGTCGGTCTCGTTCATATCAAGGACAGCGAGACGGGCAAGTCTTCGTGGATAAACACGGACAGCGCGGCGGTGAGACGGGATTACCGGAAGTGGTACGAGACTTTCGAGCAGAATTATACCGCACTTTTCAACCGATTTAAAGTCAAATCGATAGAAGTGAGTACGGAAGGGGATTATGTTAAATCTTTAATGGGATTGTTCAGATGAAGGTTCTGAGTGTGATATTGGCTTTGGTTTTGGACGTCATCCCTTTCGGCAAGACTTTTCTGGAGCCTTTGAACAAGAGGGATTCCGCTCTGGTGGCGGATCAGTTCAAGTATGGTTTCACCCTTGAAAAAAAGGATCTCCCGCCGGCTTTGGGCCTTACGGATATGTCCAAGGTGTGTGACGATACTCTCGTGCTGGTGAAGTCCTGGCAATTGGACACCCTGAAATCCGGCGCCGTCAAAGGCTATATCGTGGTGGCTCCTTTTGAGGAGGCGGACTATGACCTGCCTTCCCTTTATGTCCTCAGGGCTTATGACGACGGCAGGACGGACACACTCTGTTTCGAGGGAAGCCATCTGGAGGTGAAACCTATGCCTGTGGATACGGCTACTTTTGAAATCAAACCCCTCAAAGAACAGATAAATTATCCTCTCACTTTCAAGGAGATTCTGCCCTATCTGCTGGGGATTCTCGCTTTTGCGGCGCTGACAGTGTTGTGTGTCATTTTCCTTCCGAAGATTCTGAAAAGGAAATCGTCCTCTGCCAAGGAGAAGGACCCCGCCCACATCGTTGCGCTCAGGGAGTTGGAAAAATTCCGTGGAGATAAATATTGGGCACCTTCCCATCAGAAGACGTTTTATTCCGGCATTACGGACATACTTAAGAATTATATAGACGAAAGTTTCTCTATTGATGCTCCCGAGATGACTACGGGAGAGCTTTTCGCCGAATTGAAAAGAATCGGCGAAATCGATCCTCAGATGTATGCGTCTCTGAAATCCTTGTTCGAAAGGGCTGACTTTGTCAAGTTTGCCAAGGGAGTGGTGGATGACAGGGAGAATGCCGAGGCTTTGCCTTTATGTGTCAATTTCGTAACGTCCACATATCAGAAACAGGTGGAAAAGGAGGGTAAAGATGTTCTTTGAGTATCCTTTTATGCTATGGCTGCTTGTCCTGCCGGTTCTGCTTGTCGCTCTGTATGTCTACAGGCAGCTGAGCGGTAAGAGTGCACATCTGAGAGTCAGCAGCGACAAAGCCTGGAACGGGGGAAAGAGTTCGGCCATATCTTTTATGGTGCACCTGCCTTTCGCTCTGAGGATGGTGGCGCTTTCCCTCATCATAATATGTATAGCCCGTCCGAGATCTTCTTCGCAAGTTGAGAAGATAGACACTGAAGGAATAGATATAGTATTCGCTATGGACGTGTCCACCAGTATGTTGGCCAGGGATTTCACCCCGGACAGAATAAGTGCCGCGAAGGATATAGCCATAGAATTCATCTCGCAGCGCCCTTCCGACAGGATGGGCATAGTGGTGTTCGCCGGAGAAAGTTATACGCAGTGTCCTCTTACTACGGACCGTGCCACGCTCATCAACCTGATGAAAGAGGTGCAGACGGACCTGATAGAAGATGGGACCGCGATAGGTAACGGACTTGCAACTGCAGTGGCCCGCCTTTCTTCTTCCGACGCCCCGAGCCGAGTCATAATACTGCTTACGGACGGTGTCAACAACAGCGGTGAAATTACTCCGCTCACTGCGGCGCAGATAGCCCAGACGTATGGAATAAGGGTATATACCATAGGCATAGGGGCCAATGGTATGGCGCCATACCCGGTTGTGACTCCGTGGGGGATGGAATTGCGCAATATACAGGTGGAGATAGACGAAGCATTGCTCAAACAGATAGCGACCGACACGGGAGGAAGGTATTTCCGTGCTACAGACAATACGAAGCTTTCTGAGATATATGCGGAAATAAATCAGATGGAAAAGGCCAAGACCAGTATAGATTCTTTTCCAGTTTATAAGGAATTATATCAGAAATTTGCTTTGTGGGCACTTGTCGCTCTTTTGCTTAATGCTCTGATAATATTGTTAATGAGGAGGTTGCCATAATGCTGTTGTTTGCAAGTGAAAAATATCTGCTTCTGTTGCTTCTGGTCCCGCTTTTCCCCATTTTGTATGCGGTGACGGCAGCGTTACGCAAGAAGCGTATGAAACGTCTGGCCTCCGCAGAGATGGCCCGCATTCTGATGCCTTATTACAGCTCCGGAAAAGGATGGGCGAAGGTGATACTTTTCTCGATCGGGTTTTTCTTCTTTGTCATAGGATTGGCCCGGCCGCAGATAGGGGCGAAACTGAGCGAGCACAGGACAAGAGGTGCGGAGATAATGATATGTCTGGACGTTTCGAATTCTATGCTGGCCCAGGATTACACGCCGTCGCGTCTTGAGCGTGCCAAGATGAGCATATCTTCGATGGTGGACAAACTCAGGGATGACAGGATAGGTTTGATAATATTCGCCGGGACATCATTCGTGCAGCTTCCTATCACTTCGGATTTCGTTTCTGCCAAGGTTTTCCTGTCTTCCATCGACACTTCTTCCATTCCGATTCAGGGCACGGCCATAGGAGATGCCATAAATACTGCTGCCAAGAGTTTCAGCGCGCAGAGCGAAAAGAGCCGTGTCATCGTGCTGATTACCGACGGGGAGAATCACGAGGACGACCCGGTTTCCGCCGCCAGGGAAGCCGCCAAGCAGGGCATTAAAATCTACACCATCGGCGTAGGTTCGGCCCAGGGACAGCCTATTCCTGTCGGAGGGTCTCTGCTTGAGGACAAGGATGGCAATATAGTAGTCACCAAATTGGACGAGAATACATTGAAACAGATTGCGCAGGCAGGTGGAGGTGCGTATGTCCACGCCGGCAATCAGGAATTCGGCTTGAATCCTATAATTGACGATATCCGCAAGATGGAAAGCGAGGAGTTTTCCTCAGTGGTTTTTGAAGAATACGATGAGCAATATATGTATTTCTTTGCTGTCGCTTTGTTGCTTTTTGTCATAGAAGCATTGATAGGCGAGCGTAAATCAAGAAGGAGTCTGTTCAGATGAAAAGATTGGCAATCATAGTAACGCTTATGTTTTTCCCTTTCCTGCCTCTTTTCGCGCAGGCGGATAAGAAAGAGGTGAGAAGGGGTAATTCCGATTATCGCAAGTCCAATTATAAAGAGGCTGAACTTCATTACCGTAAGGCCGCGATGCAGGATTCCACGTCTTTTGCCGCCGTCTACGATTTGGCGAATACCCTGTATCAGCAGAAAGATTTTGACGGGGCGTCGAATACATTGGCGAAGATGGAGAAACAAGCCACTGATAATCAGTATGGTGACAGATATTTCTTCAATAAGGGCAACGTCTCTCTGCAGAAAAAAGATTATAAGACCGCTGTAGATGATTTCAAGCAGGCTCTTCTGCGTGACCCGTCGGATGTGGATGCCAAGGAAAGTTATCTTTATGCCAAGAAGATGTTGCAGAATCAGCAGAACGGCGGTGGTGGAGGACAGGATAATCAGGAAAATCAGGATCAGCAGAACGACCAGTCTCAGCAGCAGAATGATCAGAATGATCAGGACCGGCAAAACCAGGATCAGCAGGATAAAGATCAGAGTCAGCAGCAGGGCGAACAGAATCAGCAGATATCCAAGAGTCAGGCTCAGCAGATGCTGAAGGCCATTCAGGCTCAGGAGAAGGAAACTCAGCAGAAAGTGGAAAAAGCCAAGGCGGAAAAGGCGAAAACCCGTCAGAAAGACAAGAACTGGTAGCATAAGAAGATGAAAAGACTTTTCTTTACGATTATATCTTTGTTTGTTGCCTGGAGCGTTTCGGCCCAGACGACCATAAATGTCCAGGTGCCCTCCGTGGTGTCTCTGGATGAACAGTTTAATCTCAGTTTCGTAGTTGAAGGGGAAAAGGCATCGGATTTCCAGTGGCCTCAGACCCCTGATTTTGATGTCCAGTGGGGCCCCCAGACGGGACGGAGCTCCCAGACCACCTTCATAAACGGCAAGATTACGAAAAGCGTCAGCACTACTTATACTTATGTGCTTATGCCTAAAAAGGAAGGGACGTTCACCATTCCGTCGTGCAGTGTCAAAGTCAAGGGGAAGACTCTGACATCAAATCCCGTAACTGTAAAAGTGGTGAAGGGAAGCGCCAGACAGCCTTCTTCGTCCGCATCGCAATCCGCTTCGACAGGCACGGTGAGCGGAGAGGACCTGTTTATGCGGCTCATTGTGGACAAGCGTAATGTCGTGCTGGGTGAGCCTATAAATGCTACGCTGAAACTTTACAAGAGGGTGCCGGTGTCAGGATTCGAGGATGTTCATTTCCCAAGTTTCGACGGCTTCTGGAGTCAGACTTTGAGCAATCCGAGCAACATAGAATTCCAAAGGGAGTCCCTTGGAGATGAGGTTTATGAAACTGCGGTATTGCGTTCATATAAGATCATTCCGCAGAAGGTCGGTGAACTCGTGATAGAGCCTGCCGAATTGGTGTGCGTGGTTCAGGTGCGTACCGGCAGTTCCAGTTCCGGGAGCATATTCGACTCTTTCTTTCAGAACGATTACAGCTCCATAAGAAAAAGGGTGTCCTCCAAGCAGGTTTCCATAAAGGTGGAGGATCTTCCTCAGCCTCAGCCGGAGTCTTTCTGCGGCGGTGTCGGCAAATTCAATATCGCTATGCAGCTCAGCAGGGATTCCGTCTTCACGCACGACGCGACTTCTCTGGTAGTGAAGATTAAAGGTCAGGGCAACCTCAATCTTCTGGAAGCTCCGAAGATCAAGTTCCCTGCGGATTTCGAACTTTATGATGTGAAGGCTTCCGATGCGGACGGACAGAAGATATTCGAATACCCGTTCATCCCTCGTCATCACGGCCAATATACACTCGGTCCGGTGGAATTCAGCTATTTTGACGTGGAGTCAAGACAATACAAGACCATAAAGACACAGGCTATAAATATAGATGTAAAGAGATCACAGTTTGCCGAAAGCGAATCCTCTCCTGTCCCTTATATCGGGACAGTTGGAAAAGATGTCAAGGATTTGGGATCTGACATCAGATATATAGCCACCGGGTCTTCCAATGTAAAGGAAAGCGGAGTGTTCTTCGTGGCTTCCTCTGTCTTTCTTGTCTTGTGTATAGTAATTGTTGTCATATCCATATTGGCAGTGATAATCACCTCTAAGACCAGGAAGCGCAAGGAGGATATTTCTTACGAGAGAAGACGCGGTGCGTCAAAGGCTGTCAAGAAAAGATTGGCACAGTCTGAAAACTATCTGAAGCAGGGCTTGAATGTGGCGTTCTATGAAGAACTGCATAAGGCGTTGCTCGGATTCCTTTCGGACAAGTTCTCCCTGGATATGTCTGAAATGGACAAAGAGACCATAAAGGACAGGCTTGTGGATGGAGGCGTTCCGCAAAATGTGGCAGATGAGTATGTCTCTTTGCTTGATACCTGCGAATATGCACGTTATGCCCCTTCTTCGGAGGGTGAATCTTTACAGGAAGTATATAAGAAAGCTCTTGATGTTGTCGGAATTATGGATGGCAGTTTGAATAAAAAGCATATTAAGAAGCCGGTGGGGGCGATGTTGGTGGCTCTGATGATTATGGGAGGGGCCCCGCAGAACGCGAATGCGCAGTCGCAGGACCCGTGGAATGAAGGCGTTACTCTTTATGCCGCAGGGGATTATCAAGGTGCTTTTGACAAGTGGCAAAGTATTTTGGACGAAGGGAAAGAAAGCGCCGAGCTTTATTATAATCTCGGTTGCGCCAGTTTCAAGCTCTCGGAATTGTCTTATTCCGTTCTGTATTACGAGAAGGCGCTGAAACTGGACCCTACATATTCAGATGCCAGGCATAATCTTGAATATGTATCCCAATTTCTTCAGGACAGGATAGAAAGTGTGCCGGAATTCTTTCTGGTCAGATGGATGCGCGCCGCACGTTCTGCAATGACATCGGACGGATGGGCATACTTCGCTCTGTTTTTCCTGCTTCTTGCCGCGGCCGGGGCGATACTGTATTTTCTTTCTTCTCGAAAGGGCGTGAGGGTGGCCGGCTTCGTCTCCGGTGTCATCGCGCTGCTGCTTTTTGCAGGCTGTCTGAGTTTTTCAGTTTCTCTTAAGAAAAGCGCGTCTGACCGTTCCTGCGCCGTGGTGATGTCGGCTGTGACGGTAGTGAAAAGCTCGCCTGACGAGAACTCCGGGACAGACCTTTTCGTGCTTCACGAAGGCACCAAGACCAAGATTACCCAGCAGATAGGTGAATGGTACAACATCGAGCTCTCGGACGGTCGCCAGGGGTGGACAAGGAAAAGTAATCTTGAATTAATTTGACATTATCTTTTTTTTGTTTATCTTTGTCACACTTCGTGTAAAGAAATAATAGTAGAAACAAAGTTATTATAAACACTCATGAAACTTAAAGCTTTAGTTATTGCAGGTGCTCTTCTCGTTGCAGGAGCGGCAAATGCGCAGGAGTCTTACGTTACGAACTCCTTTAACAGTAACCTTTTTGTGGGCTTGAGCGCTGGTGCCAATGCATCATTTGACGGTATCTACGGTGCCATCAAAGGTGATGGTAAAGTTAGTACCGGTGTAGGTCTCGGTCTAGAACTTAGCCTTGGAAAGTGGTTTACTCCTGATTTGGGATTCCGTTTAAATCTCACAGGTATCGGAACATCAGTAGGTAACGGTAATATTCCTTATTATGGTGCAGGCTTCGACCTTCTTTGGGATGCTTCCGCAACATTCGCAGGATTCAATCCTCAGCGCGTAGTCTCAGTTGTTCCTTATTTTCACGCAGGATATGTAAAGAGTGAAGGCCGTGGTGCAGGCTTCGGTGCAGGTATCCAGTTCCCTATCGCTCTTTCTCAGAAGTGGGCTATCGTTCCTGACTTCCGTTTTGTAGGTTATGGTGATGCCATTCTTCTTGGTTCAGGCAGCGGTGTTTGCGCATCTGCTCTTGCACTTATCGGCGTTCAGTACAAATTCGGTAAGACTACCAATTTCCAGACAGCCGCAGCCGCAGCAGCTCCTCTCGCAGTAGCTGTAGCAGAGGCTGAGGCAGCAAAGGCAGAAGCCGATGCAGCACAGGAGAAAGCTCAGGCAGAGAACGAAGCTCTCAAATCAGAGAAAGAGAAGCTTGTTGCTGAGAACACAGCCCTCAAGGACGAACTTGCAGGCGCAGCTGCAGAGAACGAAGCTATCGTAAAGAACCTTATGCACACTCCTGCTTGCGTATTCTTCGAGATCGGTCAGGCTACACTCAGTGTCAAGGAACTCGAGCACTTCGATCATATCGTTAAGACTATGCTCGCACAGGGCAAGAACATCACCTTCACTGTAGCAGGTCACTCAGACAAGAACACCGGTTCTGTACGTCGTAACAAACAGCTTGCTAAACAGCGTGCCAACTATATCGTCAAACTCCTTACCGGCAAATATAACCTTAACAAGGATCAGTTCGTTGTCAAGGCCGCAGGTAACGAGAACGTATACACGACTATCGAACTTAACCGTGCAGTGATTATCGAGGCTACCGAGTAATTTCGCAAAGAGAATGAAAAAGCCGACTGAATTTTCAGCCGGCTTTTTTTGTATTTAGTTCAGTGCTTCAGCCACTACGAAATTGCTCCCTCCTATATATATGATATCGCCCGGGGCGGCGTTTCCTTGTGCCAGACGGACAGCCCGGGCGACACTTCCTTCTTTCTCGTCGGCATAGCAGGCGGTCAGATGCAGTTCCGGCCTGTCGGAATGCAGCTTCCTGTACAGGTCATTGACAGGAAGCGCCCTTTCTCCCTTCGGCGCGCACAGGTAGTACTCCGTGTCGCCTCCCGGCATAAGAGGAGCGATGTCATCAAGAGCCTTGTCCCTCATTATGCCATACACTATGTGCAGTTTTTTCCTGTAAGAGATGAGTTGCCTGAAATTGTATTCGAGGGCGGCGGGGTTGTGCCCGATGTCGCAGATCGTAAGAGGTCTCGTACACAGGATCTCCCACCTGCCGCGGAGTCCGCTCTCAGATGCGGTATGTCTTAACGCTTGCAGGTCGGGCTCTATGCCAATCAATTTGAACGATGCCAGTGCGGTTCTCAGATTATTGCTTTGATATTCACCTTTCAAGTCCAACTCGACATAAGGAATCTCTTTTATGATTTCGTCCGCAAAGTAAAGCGGAGATCCGACTTGCCGTGCGACATCTTCGAAAACACCGTCAGTCTGCCTGTCTTTTCCCCAAATTACGGCAGGAACACTCTTTTTCATTATTCCTGCTTTTTCCCGGGCTATTTTTTCTCGGCTGTCACCGAGCATCGCACAATGATCAAGCCCTATGCTGGTGATAATTGAAAGAACCGGCGTGATGATGTTCGTGGAGTCGAGTCTTCCGCCCAGTCCGACCTCTATTACGGCGCCTCCGACCTTCATCTTGTTGAACCACCATAGCGCCATTCCCGTAGTGATTTCGAAAAAAGAAAGATGCGCAATCTCTTTTTTTTGCTCTTCCAGAAAAAGAAGGACATCTTCTTTTGAGATTAACTCATAGTGAAGTCCGCCATCGGGGCATATTATCTTTATTCTCTCCCTGAAATCCAGAAGATGGGGAGAGGTATATAGGCCAATCGCGGCTTTTTCGGACGCGGCCCAGCCTACGGCAAGCAAGGAACTTACGGACCCTTTTCCGTTTGTTCCGGCCACGTGTATGCAGGGATAGGCTGTCCATAATCTGCCAAGATGATTGTCGAAATCTCTCATCGATTCTATCCCGGCTTTGTAGGATACATTGTTGAATCCCGTATTCTGGACGCTGGGATGACGTTTAAAAATATCTTCTATTATTTCTTCGTATTGCATACAAAATCAAAATTAATTATTTTTGAATGATTATTTTTCGTCTTATGCCACAAACATCTTTTTTTTATTCATCCTATGTGATAGATGGGTTGACTATGGATTCTACTCCCGCACATCTATTGGGGGATGAGTCGGCGGAGACCCTTTCCGAGCCCGTAGTGGATGAAAGTCTGGACCCTTCTCCCGGAGGATATGTCTTTGACATCCGTTTGATAGAAAAATATCTGAAGAAGATAAAAGGAAAAGACTTCCCTTTGGATTTGCCGTACGCACAGGCGTGGGCCAGATGCAGGATGGCTTGTGACATTATCGACACTTTATGGCTGAAGGGGCATTTTCTTTTTGAAGATATTCGCCTGACTTCAAACCTAAGATGGGAAATAGGAAAGATTGGCCAGGGGGCTGCTCTATATCAGGCCTGTGAAGGTATTGGTGAATTGGCGTCTGACTTCGATGTCCCGATAGAGGAAAGGCTTTTCGAAGTGGGAGAGCCGGCCTTGAAGTTTACGCCTATAGGATTGGAAGGGCAGAGGTGTGTGAGCGAAAGCTTGGCCCCGGATGAGGACAGCTGGATCATTTACCTTCCTTTTGATACGGATGACTTTCATATGGGAGGGTCTGCGCTTACGGCGGCGCTCGGCCTGACCGGAGGGGTGGCTCCGAAAATGGATGACCCTGACTATTTTATAGACTGTTATGAGGTACTTCGAGAGATGGCGGAGGATTCCGTACTGCTTTCCGGCTGTACGGTAGGAAGGGGAGGACTTATGGCTGCTCTCGACTCTATGACTTCTTCCCGTGTCGGGGCTGCTGTGGACATCTCTGATCTGAAACGGGCTTACGGCTCGTCGGATATCGTCAGAATACTGTTTTCTGAAGTCCCCGGGGCTATCATACAGGTGACGGATGCGGATTTTGATTATATAGATGCGGAATTCCTGCTTCAGGATGTGATGTATTTCCCTCTCGGCCATCCTGTCAGCGGAAAAAAAGGCGTAAAAGTGTCGTGGAGGGAAGGCGGTTCGATAAATGCGATATTGGATTCACTGGTGAGGTAGTTTGCGTGTATCTAATATTTTTTGTAACTTCGCCGTCCTTTGAGAAATCGGCTGAAAGATTGGAGTTTAAGCTTGTGCAGGTGCGGCGGCCGGTGTTTTTTAAGATTATTCAATAAATAAAATATCAGAACAATTATGACAGAGACAAAAAAGAGAGTCTATACTTTCGGCGGAAAGACCGCTGAGGGAGACGGCTCTATGCGTGAGCTCCTTGGTGGAAAGGGAGCTAACCTGGCTGAGATGAGTAAGCTGGGTATGCCGGTGCCGGCAGGTTTCACCATTACCACAGAATGCTGTGCTGAGTATTATGCTCTTGGCGGCGGATATTCTGACGAACTGAAAAAGGAAGTTGCCAAGGCTCTTGCGGCAACGGAGGCCATAATGGGCAAGAAGTTCGGTGATGTGAACGATCCTCTTCTTGTAAGCTGCCGTTCAGGTGCGAGAAGCAGTATGCCAGGTATGATGGATACCATCCTCAATATCGGTCTTTGCTCTGCGACACTCCCGGGTATGATAAAGAAAACCGGTAATCCGCGTTTCGTTTATGACGCATACCGTCGTCTGATTATGATGTATTCTGATGTCGTTATGGAAAAGGCTGAGGGAATCGAGCCTGCGGACGGCCAGGGTATACGTCAGCAGCTTGATCGTATGATGCAGTCTCTTAAGGATGAGAAGGGATACAAGTCAGACACCGACATCACCGCCGATGAACTTAAGGACCTTTGCGACAAATTCAAAGTACGCATCAAGGAAGTTCTGGGCGTGGAATTCCCTGACAGCGCCGAGGCACAGTTGTGGGGTTCCATCGGTGGCGTATTCAAGAGCTGGAACGGTAAGCGCGCCATCGCATATCGTCGCATAGAGAAGATTCCTGATGATTGGGGAACAGCCGTAAACGTTCAGTCTATGGTATTCGGTAATATGGGACCTACATCCGCTACCGGTGTGGCATTCAGCCGTAACCCTGCGTCAGGAGACAACAAGTTCTATGGCGAGTGGCTTATCAACGCACAGGGAGAGGATGTCGTAGCAGGTATCCGTACCCCTAATCCTCTTAACGAAGCCACCAAGACAGAGCACAATAAGAATCTCGAAAGTCTTGAAAAGGCTATGCCTGAGGTTTATGCCGAGCTTGACGCCATCCGTACCCGTCTCGAGGAGCACTTCCACGATATGCAGGACATTGAGTTCACCATTCAGGACAAGAAACTCTATATGCTTCAGTGCCGTATAGGAAAGCGTACCGGAATCGCCGCTCTCCAGATGGCTATGGATATGCTCGATGAAGGAATGATAGATGAGAAGACAGCCGTGCTCAGAGTTTCCCCTAGCCAGCTCGACGAGATTCTCCATCCTATTCTCGACCCTGCATCGGAGAAGAAGGCCACAGTCGTAGCCAAAGGCCTTCCTGCATCTCCGGGCGGAGCTGTCGGAACTATCGTGTTCACCTCGGAGGCCGCTATGGCAGCAGCTGCCAAGGGCGAGAAGACTATCCTTATCCGTGAGGAAACATCGCCTGAGGACATCGAGGGTATGCGTGCATCAGCAGGTATTCTTACCACCCGCGGAGGGATGACTTCACACGCGGCTCTCGTAGCACGAGGATGGGGTAAATGCTGTATCGTAGGCTGCGAGGCTATGAAGATAGACTTCGAAGGAAAGACGGTAAGTTTCGCCGGAAGCGACACCGTATATAAGGAGGGTGACTGGTTCTCTCTCAACGGTGCCAAGGGTGCGGTTTATGCAACCAAGATCGAAACTATGGACGCATCTGAGAACCCTCTCTTCATCAAGTTTATGAACATCGTGGACAAATATCGCCGTCTTGGCATCCGTGCCAATGCCGATACTCCGGAAGATGCTCAGAGAGCCCTTTCATTCGGGGCGGAAGGAATAGGTCTGTTCCGTATAGAGCATATGTTCTATGGAAAGAACAGCGAGACACCTCTTGCCAAGCTTCGCAAGATGATTATGTGCAACACGGACGAAGAACGTCGTGCGGCTCTTGCTGAACTTGAACCATTCATCAAGGCTTCCGTAAAGGCGACGCTTCGCGTTATGGACGGCAAGCCTGTAGTGTTCCGTCTTCTCGATCCGCCTCTTCACGAGTTCGTGCCTAAGAGCGAGGACAAGAGAGAGGAATTGGCTTCAGAACTTGGCATCAGCGTAGAAGAAGTCGACAAGAGAGGTGAGAACCTTCACGAGGTCAACCCTATGATGGGACATCGCGGAGTACGTCTTCACGTGACTTATCCTCTTATCGCCGAGACACAGTATCGTGCCATCTTCACCGCTACAGCGGAACTTCAGCAGGAGGGTCTGCACCCTATGCCTGAGATTATGATCCCTGTGACCGTATCGGCACGCGAGCTTGAATTCCAGAAGTCACACTGCGAGAAAGTACGTCACGAAGTGGAGGGTCTGACCCGTCAGGAGATTCACTATCACTTCGGTACTATGATAGAGATCCCACGTGCGGCTCTTACAGCTGATCGTATGGCACGTACCGCAGAGTTCTTCTCGTTCGGTACCAATGACCTTACTCAGATGACCTTCGGATTCTCCCGTGACGATGTCGGTACATTTATGGGCGATTATCTCGGGAACAAGATTCTTGACTCAGATCCGTTCCAGACCATCGATGTCAAGGGTGTCGGCCGTCTGGTAGAGCACGGAATCACAGCCGGTCGCAGCAAGCGTCCTGAGCTTATGTGCGGTATCTGCGGTGAGCACGGCGGAGATCCTGATTCTATCTCATTCTTCAACAAGATAGGTCTTGACTATGTAAGTTGTTCACCGTTCCGCGTGCCTATCGCACGTCTTGCAGCAGCCCAGGCTGCCATCAAGCAGAACGACTAATCAGAAGTCATAAATCAGAAAACGGACAGGTCGGTCGGCTTGTCCGTTTTTTTTTGTTTGTATGGCAGTTGAAAAAAGCACTTGTGTTACGTAAATATTGGTATATTTGCGCCACTTTTTGTGATATGAAAAACAATGATTCCAAAGGATGGCTGCTCCCATTGTTGGGGCTTACGCTTTCCACGTTCATTTTCAATACGTCCGAATTTATCCCTATAGGGTTGTTGACGGATATAGCGCGCGATTTTTCATTGAATGAAGCCGGAGCCGGTATGCTCATATCGGTTTATGCCTGGGTGGTGATGATTTTGTCTCTGCCCCTTATGATCTGGGCATCCAAAATTAATCCGCGAACCCTGCTTCTCGCACTGGTGGCCTTGTTCTCCTGCTTTCAGGTTATGTCCTATTGCAGCGTAAGCTACTCGATGCTGATGTCTTCCCGCATAGGTGTGGCCTGTACTCACGCCATTTTCTGGTCCATAATATCTCCATTGGCAGTAAAGATAGTACCCCCGGAAAAGAAGGCCTTTGCAGTAAGTATGGTGGTGTCCGGTTCATCCATAGCTATGATTCTCGGTATGCCTATAGGGCGGGTGATAGGTCTTCAGATAGGATGGAGAATGACGTTTTTGAGCATAGGTGCGTTTTCTTTCCTGACTTTTCTCTACCTCTTTTTCGCTCTTCCTAAGATTCCGTCCACGGGCAAATTCTCTTTGAAGGCGCTCCCTTCGCTGCTTTCGAACCGGGCGCTTATGGGGCTGTACCTGTTTGTACTGCTTTTCTCCGGAAGTTATTATGTATGTTATAGTTACATAGAGCCTTTCCTTAAACAGGTCTCGCTCCTTCCTGATTCTCTGGTCACCAATATTCTCATTCTTTTCGGTCTGGCGGGAATCACCGGAAGCGTTCTTTTCTCAAAGTACTATACTAAAAACAAATATCTGTTCACCACTGTAGTGATGGTGAATTTCGCTTTGTGTATGATGCTCATTTATCCTTTGTCCGGCAGTATGTGGACGGTGCTCGTGGTATGCGTCTTCTGGGGAGTCACTTCCACCACGTTCAATGCCGCTATGCAGAACGAGGTGATGACCCTTTCCGACGAGAACTCCAGCGCCGTGGCGATGAGCATATCGTCAGGAATCTTCAATATGGGCATAGGCGGCGGAAGTTACATAGGAGGACTTGTATGCACGCACTCATCCATCGCATATATAGGATACACCGCCGCGGTGGGTGCCGTGGCGGCGCTTCTGTATTGGCTTTTGCGTCTGAAAGGCTTATATAAGAAGTCCGCTATTGATAGATGTTGAGAGGTTTGCCTTCCGTAAGCGCGTGAACTTTCTCTTTGACCTCTGCCAATTTCTGCAAGTGCTCCGGCGCTTCTATTGTGGCGGATGTGCTGGCTTGAGGATCGAGGTACTTGGCGCAAGAACAGAGAACCGCGTCTATCAGATCCACGATTGAAAGCATATCCTCCTCTTTGAACCCTCTCGTGGTGATGGCTGGTGTGCCTATTCTGAGTCCTGAGGTGAGGAATGCGCTTCTGGAATCGAACGGTACCATATTCTTGTTCACCGTGATGTCGGCTCTTCCGAGTTCGCGTTCTGCTATCTTGCCGCAAAGGTTGTTGAATTTGCCGCGGAGGTCAATCAGTAAAAGATGGTTGTCCGTGCCGTCGCTCACTATTTTATATCCCTTGTCGATGAAAGCGTGTGCCATCATCTGAGCGTTTGAGATGACCTGCATCTGGTATTGTGCGAATTCCGGCTGCAAAGCCTCGTAAAAGGCCACAGCTTTTGCGGCTATGACGTGTTCGAGCGGACCTCCCTGAACTCCGGGGAAGACATAGCTGTCAAGAACCTGGCTCATCATCTTGACTTGTCCCTTGACTGTGGTGCGACCCTTCGGATCCTCGAAGTCCTTGCCCATAAGAATGACTCCGCCTCTTGGCCCGCGAAGAGTCTTGTGTGTGGTGGAAGTCACGATATGTGCGTAACGTATAGGGTTTTTCAGCAGCCCGGCGGCGATAAGTCCCGCAGTATGAGCCATATCTATCCAGAGAATGGCGCCTACCTTGTCTGCAATCTCCCTCATCCTCTCGTAATCCCACTCTCTCGAATACGCCGACGCTCCTCCGATAATCAGCTTCGGCTTGCGTGCCAATGCTATCTCCTCCATCTTGTCATAATCGATTCGGCCGGTGTTCTTATCCAGCCCGTAAGGAACAGCTTCATAGAGGATGCCGGATATGTTGACAGGTGAACCGTGAGTAAGATGCCCGCCCTGGCTGAGGTCTAGCCCCATAAAACAGTCTCCCGGAGAAAGGACTGCCATAGTCACGGCCATATTGGCCTGAGCTCCTGAATGTGGCTGGACATTGGCCCAGCAAGCTCCGTAAAGGGCTTTGAGCCTGTCTATTGCCAACTGTTCGATTTTATCTATCACTGAGCAGCCTCCGTAGTATCTTCTGCCGGGGTACCCTTCAGCGTATTTGTTGGTGCATACGGACCCCATTGCGGATAACACTTCGTCACTCACGTAATTTTCAGATGCGATAAGTTCGAGACCTTCCATCTGTCTTTTCTTTTCATTTTCGATAAGTTCAAAAATCTGTCTGTCCTGTTTCATATCGATATGCCTTAAGATTTAGTAATTCCTAAAAAATAACTTGGTACTTTTGCTGGTCTTTTTGTTCTAAATTCATTTGTTCATCAGTCACGTACCCCGGTACGCTCCTTCTTCACAAACAAATTTATCTACAAAAATCCTTTACAAAATTTTATCAACTTATTTTTTCATCATTACTTAAAATTATAAATGTCAGTGATGCGTGTTTTTACGCTTCGCCTGTGATACTATATTATATATAGACAAATATAATTATTAAATTCGCCCTCACAATGAAAGACCGTAAACTTCTTAACAGCGAATTGGGCAGGATAAGCCCGTCGGAATACAAATCACTTCCTGAATCGGGAATTGTCCTGGTTCTTGACAATATCAGAAGCGCGCATAACATAGGCAGTGCATTCCGGACGTCGGACGCGTTCAAGGTGGACAAGATTTATCTGTGCGGGATATGCGCCACGCCTCCGGGGGCTGAGATACACAAATCGGCGCTTGGAGCGGAGGATTCCGTGCCGTGGGAATATCATAATGACACGAAAGAAGTTGTTTGTCTTCTGAAAAGCGAGGGTTATGAAATTATCAGTGTCGAACAGACGGAAAATTCACTTTCTCTGGAGAAATTCCATAGGGAAGAAGGGAAGAAATATGCGTTTGTCTTCGGCAATGAGGTGGACGGGGTCAGGCAGGACGTGGTGGATTTTTCCGACCGATCGCTTGAGATTCCGCAGTTCGGAACCAAACATTCGCTTAATGTCAGTGTCAGTGTGGGGGTAGTTCTCTGGCAGGTGACGCATCGTGTCTGACAAATTGTCAATGGTATGGACATTGCACTGCTGATGGTTGTAGCCCAAAAAGGGCGGAATGAATTTAAATACACAAAATATTATGATTAGACCATTGGCAGATAGAGTTCTTGTTGAGCCTAAAGAGGCTCAGACCAAGACAGCTTCAGGAATTTATATTCCGGATTCAGCACAAGAAAAACCACAGCAGGGTACTGTTATCGCAGTAGGTTCAGGCAAAAAGGATGAGCCTATGGAGGTAGCCGTAGGGGATGTCGTTCTCTATGGCAAGTACGCAGGTACGGAGGTTACCGTGGAAGACAAGAAATACCTCATTGTTAAACAGTCTGACATTCTAGCAATTTTATAATACTATGGCAAAAGATATCAAATTCAATATTGACGTGCGTTCTTCTATGAAGGACGGTGTCGACGCATTGGCAAATGCCGTGAAGGTTACGCTTGGCCCTAAAGGCCGTAATGTCGTGATCGACAAGAAATATGGCGCCCCGCAGGTGACAAAAGACGGTGT
Organism: Treponemataceae bacterium; assembly: GCA_963635625.1. GTDB lineage: Bacteria > Bacteroidota > Bacteroidia > Bacteroidales > UBA932 > Cryptobacteroides. The sequence continues at coordinate 59,885 of CAVHGF010000003.1, forward strand.
CACCGTGGCAAAGGAAGTGGAACTTGAAGACAGATTCCAGAATATGGGAGCTCAGATGGTCAAGGAAGTGGCTTCCAAGACTAACGAGCAGGCCGGTGACGGTACCACTACGGCGACCGTTCTTGCTCAGGCCATCATCAATGTGGGTATCAAGAACGTTACCGCAGGTGCTAATCCGCTTGATCTCAAGCGCGGTATAGACAAAGCCGTAGATGCAGTCGTGGCGGATCTTCGTGAGCATAGCCGCGAGGTAGGTGACGATTTCTCAAAAGTCGAGCAGGTGGGTACCATCTCTGCCAATAATGACGCTTATATCGGAAAACTTATCGCTGACGCGATGTCAAAGATCAACAAAAACGGCGTCATAACCGTAGAAGAGGCCAAAGGTACTGAGACCGAGGTTAAGGTCGTGGAAGGTATGCAGTTTGACCGCGGTTATATCTCGCCATATTTTATGACCAATTCCGACAAGATGGAAGCAGAGCTTTCAAATCCGCTTATTCTCGTTACTGACAGGAAGATAAGCTCTATGAAAGATCTTATGCCTATTCTCGAGCCTATCGCAAGAGAGGGCAAGGAGCTCCTTATCATAGCCGAGGATGTGGATGGCGAGGCTCTTACCACGCTGGTTGTGAACCGTCTTCGCGGCACATTGAAAGTGGCCGCTGTCAAGGCGCCAGGCTTCGGTGACCGCAGGAAGGAGATGCTTCAGGATATTGCCACTTTGACAGGAGCAGTCGTAGTAAGCGAGGAACGTGGATTCACTCTTGAAAACACTACCCCCGATATGCTCGGCCGGGCTGAAAAGGTTACCATCACCAAGGAGAACACCACCATCGTAGGAGGTGCAGGCAAGAAAGAGGATATCGAAGACCGCGTAAACCTTATCCGCTCTCAGATCGAGGTCGCTACAAGCGAGTACGATAAGGAGAAACTCAAGGAGCGTCTCGGCAAACTTTCAGGCGGTGTCGCAGTGTTGTATGTCGGCGCTACTACCGAAGTTGAGATGAAAGAGAAGAAAGACAGGGTGGAGGATGCGCTTAATGCAACTCGTGCAGCCGTTGAGGAAGGTTATCTTCCTGGAGGCGGGGTGGCTTATATCCGCGCCATCGCTGCTCTTGAGAATCTCAAGGGAGAGAATGAGGATGAAACTACTGGTATCCGTATCGTGGCCAAGGCTATCGAGGAACCTCTCCGTCAGATCGCCCAGAACGCAGGCGTGGACGGAAGCGTGATTATCCAGAAGATCAAGGAAGGTAAGGAGGATTTCGGTTATAATGCACGTACAGGCGAATTCGTCAATATGTACGAGGCCGGAGTTATCGACCCTACCAAGGTGGCTCGTGTTGCTCTTGAGAACGCCGCTTCAGTGGCAGGTATGTTCCTTACTACGGAATGCGGTATAGTGGATATCCCTGAACCTCAACAGGCTGCACCTGCTCAGGCCGGCGGAATGATGTAGTTGCGAGTAAAATTGTTTAAAATATTCTTAAAAAATTTTGCGTAATTAGAAATAATTACTACCTTTGCAATCCCGCTTGAAACGAGCGGGATTTTTTACGACTGAATCGAGAATGACTCGAAAAAAGTTTTAAAAAAATTGAAATAAATTTTGGTGGTTCAAAAATTATTTCTACCTTTGCAACCCGCTACGAAAAGCGGAGCAAACTAAACAAGTTCATTGAAAAGACTGATAAGATAAGTACAAGCAAGTACCGAGAGAATTCAAGAAAAAATTTAATCGAGAGCGTTAATTCTTTTAAGGAATTAAGAGTGTCAGGAGAGAGCTAAGAAATATAGATATACAAAGAAGAGTTTGATCCTGGCTCAGGATGAACGCTAGCGGCAGGCTTAACACATGCAAGTCGAGGGGCAGCACGGGGAGCAATCCTGGGTGGCGACCGGCGGAAGGGTGCGTAACGCGTGAGCAACTTGCCCGTATCTGGGGGATAACCGGTGGAAACGCCGACTAATACCCCATAACATACCGGACGGCATCGTTTGGTATTGAAAGGTTCGCTGGATACGGATGGGCTCGCGTGACATTAGCTAGTTGGAGTGGTAACGGCACACCAAGGCGACGATGTCTAGGGGTTCTGAGAGGAAGGTCCCCCACACTGGAACTGAGACACGGTCCAGACTCCTACGGGAGGCAGCAGTGAGGAATATTGGTCAATGGGCGGAAGCCTGAACCAGCCATGCCGCGTGAAGGAATAAGGCCCTATGGGTCGTAAACTTCTTTTGACGGGGAGCAATAAGGGTTACGTGTAGCCCGATGAGAGTACTCGTCGAATAAGCATCGGCTAACTCCGTGCCAGCAGCCGCGGTAATACGGAGGATGCGAGCGTTATCCGGATTTATTGGGTTTAAAGGGTGCGTAGGCTGTTTGTCAAGTCAGGGGTGAAATACCGCAGCTCAACTGTGGAATTGCCTTTGATACTGGCAGGCTTGAATACTGTTGCCGTGGGAGGAATGAGTAGTGTAGCGGTGAAATGCATAGATATTACTCAGAACACCGATTGCGAAGGCATCTCACGAAGCAGGGATTGACGCTGAGGCACGAAAGCGTGGGGATCAAACAGGATTAGATACCCTGGTAGTCCACGCAGTAAACGATGATAACTAACCGTTGGCGATAGACAGTCAGTGGCCAAGCGAAAGCGATAAGTTATCCACCTGGGGAGTACGACCGCAAGGTTGAAACTCAAAGGAATTGACGGGGGCCCGCACAAGCGG
>CAVHGF010000004.1:0-34259 GCA_963635625.1 Treponemataceae bacterium
GGAGTAAGGTCAGGGATAGTAGTATCCACGATATCCAGATAAGCTGTCATATAGATATTGATCTCCTCGCCCTCCGCATCAGTAAAGATGAGGTCGTAACGGATATATACTTTACCGTCGGTTCCGTTAGGATCGCTCTTCACTACTATGCGGCTGTAGTCGTCGGCATCGTCCACGCTCCATTCGTAAGTAGTATAAGTCTCATAATCATAGAGATATGCCTTGAAGCCTTCAGGGAAAGTGAAGTTCTCCTCGTCGATTTCGGCATCCACCGCACTTTGAGGAACCTCGAGGAAGAGAGCATAATGTCCGTTCTTGAGTTCTTCAGGAGTCTCGGCGTTGAAATTAGAACCGAATGCGTAGCAATACGATGCGTCGCCATATTTCTCGCGGAATACGCTGAACAATTCCACTGAACTGTCATCAGGCTGATAGAAAGAATTGTCGCTATAGTATGTGTAAGTAAGCGGGCCCTCATACTTGACGCGCAGAGTCTTGCCTGAATCATCCACACCATTGCCGACAACTGTCAATTTTCCGTTTTCCGCCTTGAGCGTGAGCTGACCAGATACGGCCTCACCCCAGCCTTCCACAGACACAGCTTCATATCCGTCTTCAAGAGAAGAAAGGTCCAGAGACTCATCGTCTCCGGTGGTCACCACGGTGATTACCGCTTCATAATCTTCACTGTACTCCTTGATTCCTTCTTCCCTGTAGAAAAGCCAATAATTCAATCCGTACTCTTCAAAGCGGAGACCTACGACACTCAGAAGATCCACTACGCTTTCCTTGTCCTCTGCCAATATGTACTGATTGTCGAGTTCCACAAGAGGAGTGCAGGCTGTAGCCGAACCTGTGTAACGGGCGAAGAGATATTCCTCGGCGCTGTTGATATAGTCCACGTTCACTGTCAGACCATCAACCTCCGTGGTCGACCATTCAGTCTTCGTGGCCACTGCATCAGCCCAGGCCAAAGTAATCTTCACCTTGTGCTCCTTGCCGGTGAGAGTATTGTTGGTAACGGTAAGACCCTTGTATGAGAGTTCGAACGTGTCGGTAGTGTCCACCTCCGTCTTGCCTTCATCCAGAAAGGCCGTCTTGACATAAAGATAATCGTTAGTTGCGAGAACCGCTTCCACCGTAGTGATTCCCTCTACAGGAGAAAGATAGAATTCCGCCGTCTCGGTCTCGTCATTTTCGGTGCATACAACAGACTTGATGTCAATAAGTTCTGCGCTGTTGTACTGCAACTGGTTGGCTATACCTTCCGCCGGCTGCGGATCCGGAACCACGACAGGGTCTACCGGAACGTCAGGTTTGTCCGGTGTAGTTTGAGTTTTGTTACAAGACACGAGCAGTCCTGCAAAGGCTGTGGACACAAAAACTTTCCACAGCGTAGAAAATCTTACGCTTTTCATAACGATTTTATAATTTTGGTTAAACTATTTTTTCTCAACGGGAACCTGTCCGTGATACACTACTCGAGTTTCGCAAGGGCAAAACTACAATACTTTATTCCCGCAGTCACAAAGTTCAGTATAATTAGGCTTTCAATCAAACTCGGTTCTCCACCGGAAAGCAAAGGTATAAATAATAATTGTTTTTGCCTTCAATCCTAAAGACTTTTAAGTCAAAATTCCGAGGATTTCTTATCTTTGTCTTCTGTCTATGTTTTCTCAAAAACTCAGCACCATAGTCTCCTGCACCCCGCCGGAAGAAAAGATAAGTCTCGAAGACGACATCACTCTTCTGGGCAGCTGTTTTGTGGACAATATCGCAGGAAAACTCCTGGAAGCGGGCTTCAAGGCCCACGCCAATCCCTTCGGGACGCTCTATAACCCGGCTTCCATAGCCCGCGCCGTGGAGATTCTCGATTCAGACGATTATTTCAGTGAAAAAGACTGCGTGCAGATGGGCGCCGGAGCAGGGAAAATCTGCTCGTTCCACCACCATACCAGCTTCGCACGCCCTACCGGAGAAGAGTTTCTTCTTAATGCCAATGACGCCCTGCGCAGGGCGCGTGAGGATTGGCATAAGAGCAAATGGGTGATAATCACGCTCGGCACGGCCTGCGTGTGGACCCATAACGGGGAAGTGGTGAGCAATTGTCTGAAAAGGCCTTCCGCGGAGTTCGAGCACTTTATGCTTTCGGTTGAAAATGTAAAGAATCTCTTTACAGAAATGCTCTCCGCCCACAGCGGCAAACGCTTCATCTTCACGGTGAGCCCCATAAGGCATATGGGAGAAGGAGCGCACGCGAACACGCTGAGCAAAAGCACATTGCACTTGGCCTTGAATGGGCTGGACGTGAATTATTTTCCTGCCTACGAACTTCTTCTGGATCAGCTTCGGGATTATCGTTTCTATGCAGACGACCTGGTGCATCCGAGCACATTGGCAGTGAACATCATCTGGGAGGAATTCAGGCAGTATGCGTGCAGGGAGGACGAGATGGGGCAGATTGAAAAAAACGAAAAAATAAGCAAAGCGTCAAAACATGTCAGAAGAACTTAATCTGGTTCGCGACCTGGCGGTCATCCTTATCTCCGCCGGCATATTCACCATCATATCAAGAGCACTGAAGCAGCCCCTGATACTGGGTTACATAGTGGCGGGATTCCTTATCGGGCCGAGCATAGGCTTCTTCCCGGGAATCACCAGTATGGAAAGCGTGCACCAATGGTCCGAGATAGGCATCATCTTTATGATGTTCGGTCTGGGACTGGAATTCAGTTTCAAAAAACTGATGAAAAGCGGCAGCTCCTCCATCATCACGTCAGCCTGCAAGCTTCTGGGTATGTTCGTCATAGGTTACGTGATAGGCCAGGCGCTTGGTTGGACCACTATGGAAAGCATCTTCCTGGGCGGTATGCTGCCTATGTCATCGACTATGGTGGTGGCCAAATCCTACGAAGAGATGGGCCTGAAAAGCAAGCCGTACGCCGGAATAGTTTTCGGCACGCTCATAATAGAAGACATCGTGGGCATCATCCTTATGGTCCTTTTCTCCACTATGGCGGTATCGGCCAAATTCTCCGGAGGAGAGCTCATAGGGGCGCTCAGCAAATTGGCATTCTGCCTCATATTATGGTTCCTGGTGGGCATCTACGTCATCCCTACGCTGCTCAAGAAGGCCAAGCGCTTCCTCAACGACGAGATTCTTCTGATAGTCAGCATAGGTTTATGCTTCGGTATGGTGGCATTGGCCGAGAGTATGGGATTCTCCTCAGCGCTGGGTGCGTTCATTATGGGGTCCATCCTGGCTGAAACCATTGAAAGCGAACACATCGAGAAGCTCGTGTGCCCTATCAAGGACCTGTTCGGCGCCATCTTCTTCGTATCTGTGGGTATGATGGTGTCTCCGGATGTCATCGCACACAACTGGGGCGTGATTCTGCTCCTGGTAGTCGTGCTGCTGGTCTTCGACAGCATCTTCGTATCGGCGGGCGTGCTTCTGGCAGGACGCGGTCTGAACAACGCCATACATACGGGACTCAGCCTTGCGCAGATGGGCGAGTTCGGATTCATCATAGCGAGCGTGGGGGTCGGTCTGGGAGTAGTGAGCAATTTCATCTACCCTGTCATCATCGCAGTCTTCGTGATAAGCAACCTGATAGCACCGTTCGTCATCCGCTCCGCCACCCCTTTATATGGCTTCCTGGAAAAGAAGCTTCCGGAGAGCGTTCTTGCCAAGGTGGAAGAGGACCAAAGCCAGGCTCCGGTGAATACGAATGCGGAATCGGGCGAATGGAAGGCGCTTCTCAAAGCTTATTTCACCCGCATACTCATATACGGCGTGGTTATCATAGCCATCAATATGCTCTCGCGCCATCTGCTGGAGCCGTTCGTAAACAGTTTTCTGTCGTCGTGGAGCGAACTTCTACGCTCGCTGATAGTCACCATTACGACACTGCTGGCAATGGGACCTTTCCTCTATGGTATGGGCATCAGTTCGGGCTCCATCAACACCTCCGCACGCAAACTTCTCAAGGCCAAGCAGTCCAACAAATGGCCAATCATCACGCTCACCCTTCTGCGCACCTTCCTGGTAGTGGGAATCGTAATATCAGTGATAGCCAGCCACTTCGACCTGGCGGGATGGACTGCAATACTTCTGCTTCTGGGCGGTGCGGTGTTCATACTGATAGGACGAAGCTACCTCAAACAGAGCAGCAATATCGAGAAGAACTTCTTCAACAACTTCAATGGCAAGGAGATACAAGCACGCAAGAACGCAGCCGTGCAGACCTCCGTGCAGAGCACCCTCGCAGGTTACGACGTGCACCTCGAACAATTCGAAGTGCCGGCTGACTCGTCTCTTGTGGGACAGAAACTCAAGGACATCCCCATCCGTCAGAGCAGCGGCGCCAACATCATAGAGATTCATCGCGGCAAACGCAGCATAATCATTCCCAAATCCGACGAGACCATCTATCCTTATGACAAACTGCTTGCCGTGGGAAGCAGCGAACAGATTCATCTGCTGAAAGATATGTTCACCCAGGCACCGGCGGCCGACAACCATATCGACGAATTCAAGGTCTCCTGCATAACCGTGGACAAAGGGTCACAGCTCTATGGCAAGACCCTTCGCAGTGCTTCGCTCAGGGACTATAAGTGTATGGTGATAAGCGTGCTGCGAGGCGACGATTTCATTACGAACCCTAAGGCGGACTTCCATTTCGAGATCGGAGACAAAGTTTGGCTCGCTGGAGAAAAGAGCGCCTGCGAATGGATTAAATGATTACCTCTATGTGGTTATATCTCGCACTCGCCTCGGCCCTGCTGCTTGGCCTTTATGACATCGCCAAGAAAAAGTCCTCCCAGAACAACGGAGTGCTACAGATTCTGCTGGTAGCCACCGCCCTCTCGACCCTTTTTCTCTCGCCCTGGCTTTTCAAATACGAAACGGACCTCCACAGCCACCTGGCGCTGCTGGTCAAGGCAGTCATAGTCACCTCCTCGTGGATAAGCGGAATGGTCGCTCTCAAGTACCTTCCCATCACCACCGTAAGCACGCTCAAAGCCACCAGACCTTTTCTGGTCGTCATCTTTTCCATCATCCTTTTCGGCGAGCGTCTTAATCTATGCCAATGGGCCGGTGTCTTTCTGGCCTTCGTGGCGCTTATGCTGCTGAGCCTCTCGAGCCGTATGGAGGGCGTTACCTTCAAAAGCAACAAAGGAGTGCTGGCTATGACGATTTCCATCGTGACAGGAGTAGTGTCAGCCCTTTATGACAAGCATATAATAAGTGGATTCGAGCCTCTGATGGTGCAGAGCTGGGCCAATTTCTACATCACGCTCCTGCTCGCAGCCTGCCTGCTCGTGCAAAACAAGATTTTGGGCACCGGGCAGAAATTCAGGTGGGACTGGACTCTGCTTCTGATAGCGGTTCTCATCACCGGAGCCGATGCACTTTACTTTTTCGCCATCAAGCAGGACGGGGCACTGCTCAGCGTAGTATCGCTTCTTCGAAGATGCTCCGTTCTGGTTACATTTGCAGTGGGCGCCATCTTCTTCAAGGAAAAGAATATGGGACGCAAAAGTCTCAACATACTGGTTCTTATGCTCGGTATGGCCCTTCTTCTTATAGGTTCACGATGACGGAATTCATTCTGCTTTCCACCACCAAAGTGGGCGAAAACTCACTTGTCCTGCATACTCTGAGCAGGGAGTACGGCAGGCACAGCTTCATAGTCAAGGTCGGCAAGAACACGGGCGCGTACCTTCCGCTCAACATCCTGAGTGCGGAGATTACGGAAAGCACCAGGACTGACCTGTGGAAAGCAAGCGGTGTGACGATAGAATATCCGCTGAGCGAACTCAGGGGGAACATACATAAGAACACGATAACGCTTTTTCTGAGCGAAGTGCTGTACAGGAGTCTTCGCGACGGCTGCAACGAAGAGGAGCTCTACCCGTGGTGCCGGAAGATGATACTCACGCTCAATTCTCTGAAAAGCGATTACGCTTCGTTCCATCTGAGATTTCTTCTCGAATACGCCGCCATCCTCGGGTTCAGGGCGGATTTGCGCGGAATAGCGCCGTTCGCGGGGGAGCGTCTGGAAGACCTTGAAAACCTGCTTTCCCTCGACTTCGGAGAATTCCTTCTATATCCTCTCGACGGAGTCCGTCGTAACGAGATCGCAGGCATCCTTCTGGAATACCTGGCCTATCACCTCGACTGCCGTCTGGACATCCAGTCCCTCAGAGTCCTGCGGGAATTATACGCATAGCCTTGACTTTTGGATAAAATCTGCCATTATTGCACTGATTTTTGGATAAAAATAGGGGGTTATTGCATTGACTTTTAGATAAAATATCTATATTTGCGGTGTATATCAATAATTTACACGGATATGGAATACTACCGCAGATTTGTAGACAAAAAACTTCTTGAATGGAAGAATGCACCGGAGAGAAAACCACTGCTGATCAGAGGGGCGAGGCAGGTTGGGAAGTCCACGGCCGTGAGACAATTGGGAAAGAGTTTCAAGTATTTCGCAGAAATTAATCTGGAGCGTCAACCTTCCATCAAACAACTGTTCACAAAGGATATAGATGTCTTCCATACCTGTGAAGGCATCAGTGCAGTTACAGGTGTTCCTGTCATTGCCGGAGAAACATTGCTGTTCATCGACGAGATACAGACAAGTCAAGAGGCTATAATGGCATTGAGATACTTCAAGGAAGACTATCCGGACTTGCACATTATTGCGGCCGGATCTCTTCTGGAATTCACATTAGAAGAATTACCTTCTTTCGGGGTCGGTAGAATACGCTCCCTCTATATGTATCCATTCTCATTTGATGAGTTTCTCCTTGCGCAAGGTCTTGATAGTCTCGTAGATTACAAGCATAAGGCTTCCGCCACGTCTCCGCTGCCCGAAGCCATTCATAACAAACTGACAGCACAGCTGAAAACGTTTTATCTCGTCGGAGGAATGCCGGCCGCTGTCGCCGAATGGATAAAATCGCAGAATCATATCGAATGCACCCGCATACATAATGACATATTGGACACATATCAGGATGATTTCGCCAAATACAAATCCAGAATATCTCCCGCATTGCTGAGACAAACCCTTCGGTCAGTTGCCCTGCAGGCCGGGAAAAAGTTCGTGTTCAGTCAAGTTTCCAACGAAATCCACTCATCAAACATTAAAGATGCCCTTCATCTGTTGACACTGGCAGGCCTGATAACGCCTGTCAAGCATAGCGACGGGAACGGCTTGCCTTTAGGTGCTGAAGAAAATGGCAGCTACACTAAATATCTTTTTATGGATTTGGGAATGATGCAGACGATGTTGGGCATACCTGCTGCAGATATTCTGCTGGCATCGGAAACAGATTTTGTAAATAAGGGAGCCGCGTCAGAAATGTTTGCGGGGCTGGAACTGATTAAAAACCACGACTGTTATCAAAAATCCGAAATGTATTATTGGCAAAACCTGGCACGTGGAGCGAATGCTGAAATCGACTATCTGGAAGCCAAGGACGGCAAAGTGCTGCCTGTCGAGGTAAAGGCCAACACCAAAGGCGGAATGCAGAGTTTATGGTTGTTTCTGCGAAAAAAGGGGCTGACAAATGCTGTCCGTACCTCACTGGAAAATTTCGGAAGTTTCGATTACATTGACAGTCAGGCCGATGATGCCTTACGTCACGTAACCGTCATCCCACTCTACGCCCTCAGCAACCTATAACGCATCGCGCAGAGCGCCTGGAAGCGGTGTGAAAAGGTGTTTTTCAGCTCTTCGCCAACCTCGGCGAGAGTCTTCGTAGGAAATGCGTCGGGAATGAAGACAGGATCGTATCCGAATCCTCCATCTCCCTTTCTTTCAAGAGCGATGCGCCCTTCCATACAGCCGGTGAACACCTGACGGAGCCCGGGGCCTATGAGAGTCACCACGCATTTGAAGCGTGCCGTGCGCTGCGGCATAGGAACTCCGCTGAGCTCGTGAAGGAGCTTGTCCATATTATCTTCGAAACTGCAATCCGGACCGGCATAACGCGCCGTGTAGACCCCCGGAGCACCGCCCAGAGCATCAACCTCCAGCCCGGAATCATCCGCGAAACAGATCTGTCCTTCCGCCCTTTCGAAAATATATTCGGCCTTCAGAAGACTGTTTCCCTCCAGAGTGGAAGCCGTCTCCTCCGCCTCAGAATCGATTCCTATGTCAGAAGGGGAAAGCAGTTCAAAGTCCTGTCCCAGAATCTCTGAAGCCTCCCTCAATTTGCCTTTGTTATGAGTAGCGAAAACAAGTCTCATAGAACAGGTTCTTTGCTCAGGGCTTCACGGAGTTCGTCATCGTAACGCAAACGAAGCCTTACGCCCTCCTTCTGATAATAATAACGCGTAACTATCTCCTCTTCGATGAACGGAATAATCTGAGCAGGGTCAAGTTTCTCCAGATCCGCTACGGCGCTATCTGTCAGCATCGGCTTCACGTAAGCGATGAATCCTTCGAAATCATCGAAATGGAAATCATCCGTCGGCGGAATGGACGGATGCTCTATCTTATACTGAAGAGCGTATTGTCCCACCAGACCGCTGAGCACAAGCGAAACCGTAATATCGTCATATTCAGATTCTTTCAAAAGTATATCCGGAGTAATACCACCGCCGTCGCGCACCGTGCGGCCCTTGAGCGTCTTAAATTCGTGAGTGAGCGAATCGGGGATGTCACCCACGCTTCCGTCCTCGTTGCGATGGCTGTAGTCCTTTATCTGCACGCAGCGTCCCGACGGCGTATAATACTTGGCCGTGGTGACTTTCAGCTGTCCCCCGTAAGGAAGACTCTTCACGCTCTGCACCAGACCCTTACCGAAAGTCCTGCTGCCCATTATGGTGGCGCGGTCCAGATCCTGAAGCGCACCGCTCACGATCTCAGACGACGAAGCCGTGCCTCCGTCCACAAGCACCACGACGGAGAGCTTCTCGTCAAGCGGAGCCTGCTGCGTTCTGTAAACATCCAATTCCTTACCGTCACGTCCGCGCGAAGTGACCACGAGCGAATTTTCAGGCACGAATATGGACACTATCTTCACCGCCTCAGAAAGGAGTCCGCCCCCGTTGCCGCGAAGATCGAGCACGAGTTTTTCCATCCCCTGGCTTTTCAGATCCGCTATCGTGCGTCGCATCTCGTCGCCCACGCCCTCGGTAAATCCTGTCTGGAGGATATAACCGGTCTTGTCGGATATCATAGCCGCATACTCTATGTCAGGAAGATGTATCTGCTCACGACGGACCTTGATTTTCAGCGTATCAGAAGTATATACTTTCTTTACGAGAAATTCGACCACCGTTCCGGGCTGTCCCTTCATCTTCTCGGAACATGTCTTGGAGTCAAGCGGACGCACATCCTCTCCGTTGATTTCGAGTATCTCGTCGCCCGATTCCAGTCCGCTTTTCACACAAGGCGCGAACCAGTACGGTTCGTTGATGACCACGTTCTTACCCTCCTGCTTATAGATGATGGCTCCCACTCCGGCATACATTCCGCTGAGCTGCATCGAGAAATCCTCCAACTCCTCCTCGGGCACATAGACCGTATAAGGGTCCAGTTGTGCGAGCATAGCCTTTATCCCGGCCTTCTCCATCCTGTCAAGCGGCAGAGTATCCACATAAGACTTGTCCAGTTCCTTGAGGATGGCATTCTGTATCTCCACCCATTTGCCCATCTTATAATTCTTGGACTGGGCCAATGCCCCTACGCCCGTCAGGACGCACATCAAAACTGCCAATATCCTCTTTCTCATATATTTTCCTCCCATTTATAGACTTTATCACCTCTTTTCAATTTTCCCGGAGAGGGAACTGCCACCGAACAGCGTTCGCCCTTGGCGGCGGACCGTACACCCTGAAAATTCACCCTGACATCCTGAGCGGTAAACTCTTCCACCCCGGTAGTCTGACCTATGGCCATAAGGCTGTCCCCTACCGAAAGAGGCGCGCTTTCCACCAGAATCTCCGCCACTCCTATCTTGTCGAACCAATTGGTGACCTTCCCCACATATACCTTCTTCAACTTGGCCTGACTGCCGTACACCTCGCTCCACTCTCCAAGATATGCTCCCTGATAATACCCGTCCCAGAAACCGCGGTTGAACACCTCCGAGAGCGATTCCTTCAACTCCCGGGCCAATTCGCCCGTATATATCCCTTCACAGACGGCATCGGCGGCCCGGCGGTAACACTGGGCACAACGCTTCACATACTCGGCGCTGCGTGCCCTGCCTTCTATCTTGAAAACTTTCACCCCGGACTCTATTATCTTATCCATAAACTCTATGGTACACAAGTCCTTAGGCGACATTATATACTTGTTGTCTATGTTCAGTCTGTTACCCGTTTCGAGATCCGTCACTTCGTAACCGCGACGGCATATCTGATAGCAGGCGCCGCGATTGGCAGAAGCCCCGTAAGTGTGGAGACTGAGATAGCATTTGCCGCTGATAGCCATACACAAAGCACCGTGTGCGAACATCTCTATGCGCACGAGTTCTCCGGAAGGCCCCTTTATCTGCTCGCGGCATATCGTATCGTATATCTCCTTGACCTGTCCGAGGTTAAGTTCCCTGGCGAGCACCACCACGTCCGCCCACTGCGAATAGAACTTCAGCGCAGCGGCGTTTGAGATGGACAGCTGCGTGGAGATATGAACCTCCAGACCCAACTCGCGGCACATCAGTATGGCTGCCATATCGGAGGCTATCACGGCGCTCACTCCGGCTTTCCGTGCAGCCTCAAGGGCGGAGCGCGTATCCTGCATATCCTCAGGGTACAGGCAGATGTTCAATGTCAAGTAAGACTTTACACCAGCCTCGCGGCATATCCTCACCACCTCTTCCAGATCTTCCGGCGAGAAATTATTGGCCGAATGGCTGCGCATATTCAGCCTTCCGACTCCGAAATACACCGAGTCGGCACCCCCCTGTATCGCGGCCCGCAGACACTCGAAATTGCCCGCCGGGGCCATTATTTCCAATTCTTTTTTATCCATTATCTTACCCTTCCTACCAGGCTGTCGGCAAATTCCTTCAACTCAGTCAGAGCATCCGCGCTCAGATGCACGCTTTCAAGCGCTCCGATAGCCTTGTCATTATAATCCTTTATCTTTCGCAGCGCATCTTCATCCACGCCAAGTCTCTCATATTCAGCCTTCACCCTCTCGATATCGCGCGAACGGAACGCCTGAACGAACGCGCCTTTGTCTTCACTTTTCTCGAAGCCACTGATCGTAAGCCAACTTTTCTTCTGCTGCAGAATATCGCCTCCTATAGGCTTCCCGAACACTTTCTCATCTCCGAAAGCATCCAGATAATCGTCGCACACCTGAAAAGCCAGACCCAACTGATAACCATACTCATAAAGAGCATCGCAGATTTCCTTTCCCGCACCTGCCATCAATGCGCCCATCTTCGCCGAACAGGCCAGAAGCACGGCCGTCTTCAAGCCAATCATAGCTTCATACTCATCCATAGACACATCTTCCCTCTGTTCGAAGTCCATATCATACTGCTGTCCTTCACACACCTGGGCCGCCGTGGTGGAAAAAAGCTCAAGCACCTGCCTTTCGCAGTCCACAGGAGCGGCGGCTATTCTCTTATAGGCTTCTATCAGCATCACGTCACCGCTCAGGATAGCCGTGTCTTCGCTCCACTTCTTCCACACGGTGGTCTTGCCGCGACGCAGCGGGGACCTGTCCATTATGTCATCGTGTATGAGCGTGAAAGTATGGAAAACCTCCAATGCTTCAGCCGGGTACCTCACGCTGTCCGGACAATCGTCCTTGAAAAGAGAATATGTCAGAAGACAAAGCGTCGGACGTATTCTCTTTCCGCCTATCTGTATCATATAGCGGAGCGGGTCATATAGCCCCGATGGCTCCGATGGAAACCGGGTGGAGGTAAAAATCTGTTCCACCTGTTCTTTAACTTTGCTTAACATATTCTATCTGAATTTATTATCTTCTTCAAGCATCCCCAGATAAGACGCATATCGCGAGGCGGCTATCCGTCCCTGTTCCACGGCCTCCTTAACCGCACATCCGGGCTCGTGAGTGTGTGTGCACGGAACGAAACGGCACTCGTCGGCTAGCGAGAGCATCTCCGGGAAATATTTGCTTATCTCCTCTTTTTCAAGGCCATAAAGCCCGAAGCCACGGAGCCCCGGGGTGTCTATCACATAGCCTCCGCTGCAGATGGGATACATCTCATAAAGCGAAGTGGTGTGCCTTCCCTGCAGATGCGAAAGGCTTATCTGAGCCACCTTGGGGTCGAGCGAAGGATCGAGAGCCTTGATGATGGAGGATTTGCCTACGCCGGATTCTCCGCTTATAAGGTTCACTCCCGTCTCCCCTTCCCGTCCCCGGCATAATTCGCGCAGCGCTTCTATTCCCTCACCTGTTCTTACCGAAGTGAGAAGGACCTCGTATCCGGCCGAGCGATATGTCTGCACAAATTCTTCCACCTGTTCCGGCGCCTCGTTCCGATACAGATCCACCTTGTTGAGAACTATGGTTACAGGTATCTTGAACATCTCACAGCTTACAAGCTGTCTGTCCAGAAAAGGAAGCTTTATTTCAGGGAAATACAGCGTGCAGACCAGAAAGGCGCGGTCGATATTGGCTGCTATCACGTGCGATTGGCGCGAAAGATTGGTCGATCGGCGTATCATATGATTATGCCTGTCCAGGATTCGGACTATCTGCGCCGGCTGTTTTTCGCTCGGGGCTTCACTCCATTCATATTCCACCCTGTCTCCCACGGCCACCGGATTGGTGGACAAGGATCTGTCCATACGGACCTTACCCCGGAGCACGGCGGGAAACGGCTGCCACTGCGGAAGACAAGTCAACAGAAAGTGACTGCCCGCATTCTTCACCACTATGGCCTCTCCCTTTTGCATAATTATCATCACACACGTAACCTGCAAAGATAACAAATTAAAATAACTATCTTTGCGGACGAAAAAGGATAAGCAGAGTATGTTACAGAAGAAAAAACGCAAGCCCGGGAGAAAAGTTTTCCCTTCATTCGTAGGAAAAGCGCAGATGTCACGCGAAGGATTCATCTTCGTAAGTGTGGAAGGGAATCCGGACGAGATATTCGTGCCGGCATCCAAGACCAGAGGCGCTCTTCAGGGAGATATCGTAAGAGTCGCTGTAACAAAGGAGATTACGCATAGCCCGGCCAAGAAAACAGGGGCACGTGCAGAAAGGCGCGAAGGACGCGTCCTGGATGTTCTCGAACGCTCCGACAAGCCGTTCATAGGAGTATATCACACCACCTCACAGGGCGCGTGGGTTCTTATGCAGAGCCGCAATATGCCTTACGACATAGAGGTGGATCCCCGTCAGGCGGAGAAGGCCGGGGCTCAGAGAGGATGGAAAGTATCCGTGCTGGTACAGCATTGGGACAAAGGCGAAAGCCTTCCTTTCGGGAAGATAGTGGACGTGTTGGGCGAACCAGGAGAGAATGAAACCGAAATGCACAGCATACTTTCCGAATTCGGCCTTCCATATAAATTCGATCCGGAGGTGGAGAAAGCTGCGGAAAAAGTATCTGAGAAGATCAGCTCGAAAGAGATAAAGGCGCGCAAGGATTTCCGAGACACCTTCACATTCACCATAGACCCCCAGGATGCTAAAGACTTCGATGACGCACTGTCTTTCAAGGTATTGGACAACGGCAACTATGAAGTCGGAGTACATATCGCTGACGTGTCACATTATGTGACTCCTGGGGATGTGATAGACACGGAGGCGCGCGAGCGCGGTACATCCGTGTATCTTGTGGACAGAACGGTCCCTATGCTTCCGGAGAAGCTCTGCAACAGGCTCTGTTCACTTCGCCCTCACGAGGAAAAGCTTTGTTTTTCAGCCGTGTTCGAAATAACCGAGCGCGCGGCCATCAGAAAAAAATGGTTCGGAAGGACCGTAATCAATTCCGATCACAGGCTCAATTACGAACAGGCTCAGGATATCATCACCTCACCCATTGACCCTGCGGACGAACTCTCCGTGGCCATTGGCACGCTTAACCGATTGGCAGGTATTCTGAAAGGCAAACGCCGCAAAGCGGGAGCCATCGATTTCGAGCGCCCGGAGATGAAGATACGCTGCGATGAAAAGGGTCGTCCGATAGAGGTGTATCAGAAGATAAGTTGCGAAGCGAATTGGCTTATAGAAGAGTTTATGTTGCTGGCTAACAGGAGCGTGGCAGAGTTCGTGTCTTCTAAGAACAAGACTTTCGTATACCGCGTGCACGATGTTCCAAATCCGGACAAGCTTGAGTCCCTGAGGCATTTCGCCAAGAGCCTGGGCTACAAAATGAATTCCGATATGGAGGGACGCAAGGCCGCCACCGCCATCTCTGATCTGATGGAGCGATCTTCTGGCAAACCTGAGGCCGCCGCATTCAAGGACATCGCCCTCCGCTCTATGGCCAAGGCCAAGTACAGCACGGACAACATAGGCCATTACGGACTCGCTTTTGCGGATTACACCCATTTCACCTCCCCTATCCGAAGATACCCGGACCTGATGGTGCACAGACTCCTTGCGCTCTATCTTGACAATGCCAAGAGCCAGGATAAGGACTACTATGAGCAGGAGTGCGTCTATGCTTCTTCTCGGGAGTCACTTGCCACCGAGGCGGAGCGCACGAGCATAAAATACAAACTCGTGGAGTTTATGCAGGACAAAGTGGGACAGGAATATACGGGTCACATCTCAGGACTTACCGAATGGGGGATGTACGTGGAGATAGATCCGACGCATATTGAAGGAATGGTGCCACTGCGCGAGATACGCGGCGACTTTTTCGAGTTCGACGAGAAACTTTACCGCATCAGGGGGAAGCGCACACGTAAAATCTACCGTCTCGGCGACGAGGTCCGCATCCGCGTCAAGAATGCCAATCTTGACCAGCGACTTCTTGACTACGAACTGGCAGCCGAGGAAAAGTGACAAAAAACTTACCCTTCTAACAAGTGCTTGTCAGAAGGGTGGCTTTTTCAGAAAGAGGAGTAATCTTCATATCCCTGTCGTCGGGAGCGAGGGCCAGAGCGCATTCGCCCGGAGAGAGTCTGACCTGCCCGGCGGATGAGGCCACCAGAACTTCTCCCTCTATGGAAATCAACACCTTGAACGCCGTGTCAAGACTCAGCGGAAAAGGCTTGTCAAGACAAAGAAGGTCCGTGCTGAACTGCGGACAGTGGACAAGCTCGCACGCCGTGTTCTCCTCAGCACTGTAATGCGTCCTGTAGTCAGCGAAGACGGTATAGTCTATAGCATCCCTGGCCTGCTCGGTATGCAGCTGACGCGGCTTCCCGTCAAGTCCCGGGCGGCCGTAATCGTAGATGCGGTAAGTGATATCCGAAGTCTGCTGAATCTCAGCCAGATAACACCCTCCGCCTATGGCGTGAATCCTGCCGGCCGGAAGGAAGAACACATCTCCCTTGCTGACAAAGTAGTCCTGAAGGACATCGGTGATTCTGTCCTGCTGCACAAGAGAGACATACTCGTCCGGGGTAATCTCCTTTTTCAGACCGCTTATCAGATGCGCCCCTTCGGAAGCCCCGATGATATACCACATCTCCGTCTTACCCTTGCAGTGATGCCTTCGGGCGGCCAATTCATCGTTCGGGTGCACCTGTATCGACAGGTCGCGCTTGGCATCGATGAATTTGATGAGAAGCGGAAACTCACCCGGGTAGATGTCGGTTATCCTGGCACCTTTCTTCGGTCCTTCCGCGACCACGGACTCGCTGCCCGGGACAGAAGAAAGTACCCAGCTTTCCGTGCCCCAGACAAGAGTTTTCAGTATCGGTGTAAATTTGTACATAACTAAATGAGCGGCTCGGCCGTCATACTTTCAGGCTGAGGTATGCCCATAATCTTGAGGATGGTAGGCGCTATGTTGCAGAGCGCTCCGTCCTTTACGGTCTTCACTTCGTCGCCGGCGTTGATGACCACGAACTGAACAGGATTAAGTGAATGTGCCGTATTAGGCGTACCGTCTTCATTGACAGCGTAATCGGCATTACCGTGATCGGCTGTAAGAAGAACTGCGTAGCCGTGTTCTATGGCGGCGTCCACCACCTCTCCCACGAGATTGTCCACTACCTCCACAGCCTTGCAGATGGCAGGGTAAACTCCGGTGTGGCCTACCATATCGCCATTGGCGAAATTTAGGATGATGGCATCCTCCTTCTCGCTTCTGATGACATCGATCAATTTCGAAGCGACCTCCGGTGCGCTCATCTCAGGCTGAAGGTCATAAGTGGCCACCTTAGGAGAATTCACCAGAATCCTGTCCTCATTCTCGAAAGGCTCCTCCCTTCCGCCGTTGAAGAAGAAGGTCACGTGAGCGTACTTCTCAGTCTCGGCTATACGAAGCTGTCTCTTTCCGGCAGCGGCAAGCGTCTCTCCGAGAGTTCCCGTAACCAGTTCCTTGTCGAAAAGAATATGCAGACCCTTGAAAGACGCATCGTAAGGAGTCAGGCAGCAGTAGTAAAGCGGAATGGTGTGCATCCCCTGCTCCGGCATATCGGCCTGTGTAAGAACGGAAGTCATCTCGCGGGCGCGGTCGTTACGGAAATTGAAGAATATGACGGTGTCCCCTTCTTCTATCCTGGCGAGCGGCTTCCCGCCCTCGGTAATAACCACAGGTTTGATGAACTCGTCTGTAACTCCCTCGTCATAAGATGCCTGTATGGCCTGCTGAGCGCTTGTAAACTCAGCGCCCCTGCCATCCACGAGCATATCGTAAGCGGCCTTTATACGGTCCCACCTCTTGTCACGGTCCATAGCGTAGAACCTTCCGCAGACAGTGGCCACCTTGCCGACAGATTCCGCCATATGCTCTTCAAGTTCCTTCACGAAGCCAAGTCCGCTGTGCGGATCCGTGTCACGACCGTCCATAAAACAGTGAACATACACCTTCTCAAGGCCGTAACGCTTCGCCTCGGCGAGAATCTCGTACACGTGGTCAAGTGAAGAATGCACTCCTCCGTGAGAACAGAGCCCCATAAGGTGAAGCTTTCCGCCGCTTCGTTTGGCATTCTCGAACGCCGCAGCTATCTCTTTGTTCTGTAAAAGCTTATGCTCACGGCAAGCGATATTGATCTTTACCAGGTCCTGGTAAACGGTACGCCCCGCGCCTATATTCATATGACCCACCTCGGAATTGCCCATCTGTCCGTCCGGCAG
Source organism: Treponemataceae bacterium (assembly GCA_963635625.1). Lineage (GTDB taxonomy): Bacteria > Bacteroidota > Bacteroidia > Bacteroidales > UBA932 > Cryptobacteroides. The sequence goes on from CAVHGF010000004.1 coordinate 17,217, forward strand.
TCCCACATACTCTCCGCAAGCCTGCAGAAGAGAATGAGGATATTTGGCACGAAGCGCATCGATATGAGGCTGTCCCTGAGTATAAATGGCATTACTATGGTCGTGACGGCCTTCGCCCCAACCATCCAAAATCATCAAAAGTACTTTCTTATTCATATTATTACTACACTACTTCTATTCCAATCCCCTATTCCAATCCGCGCGCGTGGAGCATCGCCTTCGAATCAGGCTCACGGCCGGCAAATTCACGATAAAGCGTCATCGGTTCTTCGCTTCCGCCCCTCTCCAGGAACGTAGTCTTGAACTTATATGCCAATTCCTTATCCCACACGCCGTTCTTGGAAGCCTGGAAAATGCTGAACGCATCCTTGTCCAGAACTTCGGACCAAAGATAACCATAATATCCCGAGTCATATTCGCTTCCTCCGAAAATATGGTTGAAATAAGTGCTCTGGTAACGGAAAGTTATCTCCTTAGGCAGGCCAATCTCTCCGGCGACCTTCGCCTCGAATGCATCTATGTCAAGCCCTTCCACGGAAGTGAGCTCGTGCCAACGCATATCGAGAATGGAAGCCGCACAAAGCTCTGTGGTCATAAATCCCTGATTGAACTTGAGTGCGTTGTTAATCTTGTCGACGAGTTCCTGAGGAATCACCTCACCCGCATCGTTTTTGGCATAAATGGCGAGCAGTTCCTTCTGGAAGGCCCAGTTCTCGTTGAACTGCGAGAACATCTCCACGAAATCACGCTTCACGTTCGTGCCGCTGACTGACCTATAGTGACAGCGCGAGAGCATCCCGTGAAGGGCGTGTCCGAACTCGTGGAAAGTGGTCTGCACGTCGTCTATGCTCATATACTCCGACAGATTGCCCACGTTCACGATGATAGGACGGACATCATTGCCCTGAGCGTCAAAGTATTGGTCGCGAACATTGTTCATCCACGCGCCGCCTCTCTTGCTCGGACGGGGGAAGAGGTCCGTGGTGAGGATGCCCAAAAGCGAACCGTCAGAATCGGTCACCTTCCAAGTGGTGACTTTCTCCGGATTATAGCTCGGCACACCGGTGATTTTCTCCACATTCACGCCATAAAGCATATTGGCGGCGGTGAATATCCCGTTCAACACGTTGTCCGCCTTGAAATATGTGCTCACAAGGTCCTCGTCCAGGTCATATTTTGCCCTGCGCACCTTCTCTGCATAATACCACCAGTCCCACTGCTCTATGCGGCTTCCCTCAGGAAGAAGCCCGGCCTTTATATCCTGATCCATAACGGCCTGCATATCCTTGAGTTCCTCCTTCGCCTTATGGGTGGCGGCCTTCATTATCCCGGCGAGGAACGCATCCACCGTCTGAGTCTTGGCGGCCATCTTTTCCGAAAGGGAGAAAGCCGCACTGCTCTCATAACCCAGGATATTGGCCTTGCGGGTACGCAGAGACACGAGTTCGAGAATCAGAGCGCGATTGTCATTCTCGTTCCCGTTATGCCCGCGGCTGCGATACGCCTCGTTATAAGCGCGGCGAAGCTCACGGTCGGCGGTAGTGGTCATACGCGAAGGATATTCACTCACGCTGAAACCGAAACGCTCCCGGAAAGCATTGCTCTCGGCGAGGATATTATTGCCTATCCTTTGGGTGAGTTCCGCACAGCGGGAATTTATCTTCCGGAGTTCCCCCTGAGCCTCTTCGCTCAGGCCGATTCCCTCACGTTCAAAGCCTTCATACCAGTTTTTCAGGACCATCTGCTGTTCGCGGGTAAGAGAGCTCTGATCGCTCTCCCACACAGCCTTGACTCTCTTGTAAAGGTCTTTATTGAAATTGATGTCCGCACTGTGGTCACTGAGCATAGGTATCACCTTCTCCATCACGGCGTCAAGCTCGGAAGTCTGATCCGTCTCGACTACATTGAAAAGCACGCCCTCCACATTCGCGAGTATTTCTCCCGAAAGCTCAAGAGGCGCTATGGTGTTCTCGAACGTAGGCGCTGCAGGATCAGAAATTATGGCCTCTATCTGTTTTCTCTGCTGCTCAATGCCGGCCTGCACCGCAGGGATATAATCAGAGGTCTTTATCTTATCGAACGGTGGGATACCGTAAGGGGTATCCCACTGTGTAAGAAACGGATTGCTATGACAAGACATTACTGAAACAGCCATTACAATTATCGCAAGAATCCTTTTCATAATTATTCAACCACTATGTCGTCAAGACTGTTGACTATGAACTGTATGCTTCCCTGATAAAGAGTGAGCACACCTGTAAGAGACACCGTGGCAGTGCCGTCAAGCACCGCCTGAGGAATCTTCTGGTCGCAGAACTTGGAATATCCGCTGGTACGGAGCTGAATCTCCTTGCTTCCGAGCGTAAAATATTGGCTGACCGCATAACCATTGGCATTTTTGGCCAGACAGTATCTTGGCCAGGTCTTCACCAGATTCTCAGGCTTGAGACGCTCCTCTGCGAGATCCTTGTCCTGTTCTGCCTCAGGGTATTTGCCATATACCCAGTAATATACGCTGCGGCAGAATGCTGCGTCCTGAAGATCAACGATATTCTCATAGAAAGGTGCGTCGGCGCTCTGGAGATACTGAAGATCCACACTGCCCACGGTACCGTAATTATAGTCACCCGAATTGCCTATGCTGGCTGAATCCCAGTCCCCGTTCTGAAGATGAGCGAGGAAATTGGTCTTGCTCATAGCCCAGGTGTCTATCCCCCAGGTCTGGTCTGAAAGGAATACGCGGTTGTTGGAGTTCTTGCTTGACTCGGAACCGCTCAGATACAGAAGCGTGAAGATCTCGCCGCCGTATTTGAGGCCCTTGATGGTGACGAGAGTTCCAAGATAAGGACAGGTGGAGATGGTGGCATCCGTCGAAGGAAGTTGAGACTCGGTTATGACTTTAGGTGTCACAGGCTCGGCGCTTGCAGGAGCTTCCCTGAAGATATGTTCCTTAATCACACGACCTGAACGGATATAAGACGTCTCGTATTCGGTACCGTAAGTGCCCTTGTAGAATTCGGCTCCTATCTGGGTCATTCCGTTTCCGCCGTAACTGCCTGACTTATAACCGTAACTTCCGAGGGAAAGTCCTCCTGTATGCTCTGTGGGACCGCATTTGACATATACCTTCTGGCCAAGCTTATACTCGTTGTAAAGGGCGTTCTTGGCTATCTTCACCTCGATTCCGCCGGTCTCGTCCTGGATATAAATCTGGTTGTAGAAGTTACCCGGTCTGTCATTTGAGATTACACGTCCGGCGATGACGATATCATCTTCCATCACGAAAGGCTGTCCGTTGGTGTAAAGCTGAGAAAGCTCCTTTATGGTGTGTGTCACTTCGATATCACCCGGCTGAACTATCTGCGATCCCTGCTCGTCTTCATAATGTGCGGGATCATCATATTTGAAGGTGACTACCGGAGAGAACTCTTCGCAAGAGCTGAGAAGAGCACACAGAGCGATGACTGTAAACAATTGCTTTTTCATATTATGCCCTCCTGTTTAGAATCTGAAATAAAGGTTCAACATATAATTGGCTCCCTGCATATAGAAATATTTGCTGTCGAAGCGATAATATCTGGTGTAGCTTCCGCTGTCGATAAGACGGGTCTGTTCATATCCGCCTGTCTTGATGTTGCGGTTATTGAGCATATTCTTGACCTCGAGAGAGAATCCGAACTGGTACTTCCTCTGGATATACCACGACTTGCCAATGCTGCAATTGAGCACGAACGCAGGGTCGAACTTCTCCTGTGAGGCCATATACTCTATTTCTTCCGCACTAAGCCCCTGATTCACTATATCTTCAGAAAGATACCACGTGTTGCGGTGTTCGGTGCGGGAAGCGGAGGTGAGCGAATCGTCCGGGCCCGCTACTGCGAGTTCCGTGCGGTAGAGAGGGTTCATACTGAGGTAAGAATTGGCATAATAGTTAACGCCGAGAGAGAAGAACCAGTATGAAGGAAGGCGGTAGTTGAGCCCGAGGTTGGCGGCAAGCTGCGGAGTGGAAGGCACATAGTGCTTCTGAACTTTTGAGAGCTGATATTTGCCGTCCTCGCCTATGATGTAGTTCCCGTCAGCATTCTTGGCGTATACCGGATGCTCCTTCCAATAGGTGATAGGCTCGTTCTCCACCAGAATGGCGGCGCTGTTGTCCACGGTCTCCGTCATCACAGGAGTGGAGGTGTACACGTACTCGCCAAGGCTCAGAGCGCCCTGAAGGGTAAGGTTGGTTATGAAGAACGGAACCTTGAAACCGAGCTCTATACCCATATGCCTTTCATCTATTCCTGTCATAGCGAAGTTGGTGAAAGAATTGTACGAATCGTCGTAGAAACTCATCACCTTGCTCTGGTCATTGATGGTGGTGTAGAACGCACTGAAACGGAGGTTGTATCCGCCGTTGCTGTACTGATAGTTGGCATCCGCAGAGAAAGTCTTGGTGTTGGTAAGACCGTCCATAAGGGTGTTGCGGGTGCGAGGGGAAAGGAATGCGCCGCTGAATTTAGGGGCGTCCTCGAAATAACCTACGTTGGCATAGATGCGGTGGCCGCCCGAGATGACATACTCGGCTCCGGCCTTGATGCCGCCCACTACGAATCCGGCCACGTCGCTCTTCCCGTAAGATGACTGATAATCACCGTCTTTGGAGAGGTTCACACCGTCTATTATATAATCGGACCCGTCAGCCTTTACGCCAGGGAAAAGACCGTTACGCATAAGGCCTTCGCGATAGAAGCTTTCATATCCTATGCGGCCTGCCACATTGGCCTTGAAAGGGCCGGCTTCGAATTTGCCGTTTGCCCAGAATTTGGCGCTGCGCACGTGAGCGTAGTAGTCATAGCCGTACTTGTCACCTTTCTTGAGCACCTGAGCGGATCCGTTGTTAATCCAATAATCAAGGTCGTTCTGTATCTTGGCCTCGGAGAAAGCATAGTCGCGTTCTGCGAAGTTATTGATATTCAAGAAGTACTGTCCTCCGAGAAGATCCTTCACCGTCTGGAAATACTCCGTACGGTTCAGTCTTCCATTGAATCCTCCGTTGAGAGTGAACCAGCTTACCGGAGACCACTTCCCGCTGAGCGCGAGGTTGAGATCGTTCTGGTCCGTACGTCTGTCCTGAAGGATGTATTTCGAACGGCCGTCAGCTGAATTGTAGTTCACGTTGTACATAAAATCCCAGTTGAGGTGCTGAGTTTCCGAATCGAAAAGCCAAGCCTCTCTCTGCTGGGCTGCCTGATATTCGTCATAACGGCCCATATCAGGATTCTCGTCATAATAATAACTTGGCAGATTACGGTAATAATCAGGACGCGGATCGGCCGAGTCGTACCAGTCGAGTGCCGAATATCCGTTGCGGCCCGTTCTGAAAAGAAAAGCGGCGTCCAGTTCCAGTTCCGTGCTCGGAGTGTAAGTGTATTTGGCCACGAACACCGGCTCGAAAGTGGAGCGGACACGTGCGTTACGGATCTTGCCGTTCTGATAACCCCAGTTGGAGTTGTACATATTGTCCTTCATAAGGTCATACACCTCCTGGGTTGAAGCGTTCTGCGCTCCTCTCTCACCCGGAGTGGCGAATGTCATAAATGCCAGTCTGTGCTCGTCACCGAACTTCTTCTCGGCACCTGCATAGTACGAAAGATATTTATAGTAAACACCTTGTACCCAGTCGTTGCCACCAAGTCGAGCAGACACGTTCACCGCATAGCTCCAGCCGTTGTCCATCACGCCCGATGCGTAATTGGCCATAAGACGGAGACGATAGAGAGCGGAGTTCGAAAGCACGCTGAAGCGCAGGCCCGGACGCACGGATGAAGGCGTACCGTCTATGGAAGTGACTCCGTTGTATCCGCCGAACGACAGATCGTGAGCGTCAAGACCTATGGTTGTCTCCTTGGAACGTGTAGCCTCGTTAAGACCGCTCCACAGCGAATACGGAGAGTATCCGGTGAGAGCGTCATTAATCGGAATGCCCGCGAAAAGCACGTCCTGAGTCTCGCTGTTGTAACCTCTGTTCTTGAAGCGCACGTCGCTGAAGCCGTATCCCACGATATTGTTATAAGGGTCGTTGGCTCCGAACAGGATGGAAGGATTGTCCGAATAGCCGGAATCTTCCATATCGAATTCGGCATAGCTTGAATCATCCGCCTCCTTGATAGCCTGTTCAGGGACCAGGGACACGAACATCAAATCCCTTACGAAGCCCTCGACAGACAAGTTGATCTGCGAAGAAGCATACCCTTCGGCCTCAACCGTAAGAGCGTATTTTCCGTCTTCCAGTCCTTTGATTTCAAATGTTCCGTCTTGAGAAGAGATGGCTGAAGCAACCACGTTTCCCTCCTGCAGAACCGTAATGGTGGCATCTGCGATAGGGGCTCTGCCCGCACGGCTTACAACCGTCGCCTTCACGCCACCCTCCTGCTGTGCGAAAGCGCAGAGCGGAAGCAACAAAGCGGCGCAGATGCTGAGCAATGTTTTTTTCATTATATAAGTTATTATTTATTATTTGCCAATCACGATATATGTAGGATAGTGGTCGGAATAACCTCCTACAAACGCACCGTTGGAATATGTACGGAACGGATACCCCTTGTAAGTGCCTTTCTGAGTGGTCATAAACGGACGCTTGAATATCACGCCGTCGTACCACACTCCGCGCCCCTTGGTCACGGGCTGTATCTTGAGCCCTCCGTTCGGGGCGAATGTCAAGTTATAGTTGACAAGTTCCTGGTCGTAGATGCACCAGACGCCCTGATAGCAGAGCGAACCGTAACCTGCCTTTATCATAGACAGATACGGGTTATAGTAGTCCTGAGGGCCCACCTCTTCGCGAGTTCCCTTGCCGTGAAGATAGAGGCACATCGAATCGTCGAAAGGATCGTCGTTCATATCGCCCATCATCACTATCTTTATGCCCGGGTGCAGAGCCTCCATCTTCTGCGCGTGCGCATAAGCTATCTCGGCGCCGCGGCAGCGGAGATTGCCCCCCTTGCCTCCCAGACGTGAAGGAAGATGCATCACATAGAACGCGAACTCCTCCCCGTCTATAAGTCCGTAAACCATAAGAATGTCACGTGTGCGGAAATAATCCGTGTCCGTGTCGGAGAAATCTATGTCCGATCCCTCGAAAGTGAACGGGATGGCCTCGCTGTCCAGATATGTGAACTGATCAGGCTTATAGAGAAGGGCCACGTCCACGCCTCTTCGGTCAGGGCTGTCATAATGGACTATCTGATAGTTGGCGTCCACGATGGACTCCTGGCTCACCAGATCTTCGAGAACCAGACGGTTCTCCACCTCGGACACGCCCAGGATGGTGTGGTATCTGCCGTTGTTCTTAGCCATCTCGGCTATGACTTTCGCCATATTATGCTGCTTGATGTCATACTTGGCCTGGGTCCATTTGTTTTTCCCTTCCGGAAGATATTCTTCGTCATTCTTCACCGGGTCGTTGTAGATGTCGAAGAGATTCTCGAGGTTATAGAAGCCTATCACGTAATTCTGCTTCGTTTTCTGGCCGTAGGCGCAGAAGAGCGTGGTAAAGATGCAGATTACAAGGATTAACGATTTCTTCATATTCTAAAGTTTGCGCTCTGTTATTGTTATCAGTCAGTATTTTGCTATTTCCAGCAGGCCACATTCACGGGATTCTGCGCCTCCACCTTCGCCGCCTGGCTTTCTCCTATCGCCGCCGGAAGATTGACGAACAGGTCTATCCCTATCTTCTCCTCGAGCGCATCTATGGAGATGAGATCTTCCTGGTAAATGGCGCTTTCAGAATAGTATTTGTGCTCGAGATAGATGGCGGCGCCGCAATATCCCGAATATCCGTAGGTGCTTGAAGACTTGCTGTAGCGAAGCACAGCCTTATAATATGCCACAGGCACTGCCACCCTCTTGCCGTTGTTGTCATAGACGTAGCCGCCCACGGCGTATTCCCCTCCGGAAGTAGTGGAATTCTCCCTGACCACGCATCCGGTAACCACATACAGAGTGTCACAGGAACGGGACCATTCACGGACTTTGCCCTCAAGCGTAGCCCAGATGTCCTGATTGAAACCGTGACCTATCTGAGGGGTCATATTGGTTCCGTAAAAAGTCTTCGGGTTGGCGTCGGCGGAAAGCCTGTCCGCAGAAGGAATCTGGTGTCCCCTGTCATAACCCCTGTTATAAGCGCTTGAGAGAACCGCCTGCTGCGAAGACGGCATATTCGGATCAAGCACGCCCCACGAATTGGTTCTGCTTCCGCTTCCTATAAGACCTGAATTAAGCGGATACGCCACCCAATGTGACACCAGGTTATCATAGTCATAATAATAGGAATAATTGCGGATCGCACCGCCGTTATAAGACATCATTACCTTGCCCCATTCCAGACCGTCGTTCTCATTGGTCTGCGGAAGTTCCATCCAACGGGCCTGTGCTACGGGGAACATCGACGTACTGGCCGTACCCGCCTGTGTGATGGTCCGAGTCTTTGATTCGCTTCCCGAGGTGAGAACCACATCGGCGCTTCTGGCATCTCTTCCCGAATACGCTTCGTAAGAAAGCAGTATGGCGTTCTTGCTTCCGTTTCCGCTTTCCTGCGAAAGCGAGGCCCAAGCGGCGGCGCCCTCGGCGAATCTCAACTCGAGCGTCCAATCCCCTTCCGCGGTCACATTCACGAAAACGTAGCCTTTCGACCTTTCGAGTTCCGTAGTTTGAAGTGTCAGGTTAAGCTCCACCTTATTCGGCTCAATGCCGCCCTCCCGGCAGGAGGACAGCATTGCCGCCAAAAAAAGTATAATAAGCGCTTTAAAAAAAGCCTTCATCAATTATCTTACATTGATTTGTTTGAAACGAAGCTGACCTGCCTTAGACTCTCCGTCTGAACCATAAATAGCCTTGTCTCCTACGGTAAATGTCACGCTGTTGGCTGAACCGCTCCAGTATACTGCGGTATCACCGCTTGCCTGATCAGCGACAGTGCCGCTATCAGCAGTAACAGCACAATATCTGTATACGGCATCATCAGCAAGGACGATAACGACCGAGGTTATCTCCGTTTCTGATGATATGGTCAAAGTACCCTTCGCATACAATCTCACATTGTTATCCTTGATCGAAGGAGCAGTCGATCCATTTTGCTTGTCAAGAGTTATGGTGTAACCATTCTTTTCAAGAGTAAGGCCACTCCAGTCGGCACTCACCCAAGTAATCTCCGTCATAACGGCGGCGCCCGGTGCCAGCTGAGTAAGAGTGAAGACCTCCTGCTTTCCGTCAGCGGCGGTAAAGGTAATCTTCGCGGTACGGGTGGCGGTGCCTTCATTTGCAGTGTACGATACGGTAACTGTTCCGTCATTCTCTCCTGAAGCAGCGGAAAGAGTAGCGAAATCGCTGTCTGACGCTACAGTCCAGCTCTGGTTGGAGCTTACCGCAACTTCCAGACTTCCGGCCTCTGAATTAACCTCCTTAGCCTTTACGCTGATGGCGATATATTCCGACACTTCCTGTCCGCCGTTCAAGGATACGAGCTGTCCGCCCTGAGTCATCTCAGGAGTATTCCCGTAATAATTGACGAGTTTACCTTTTACAACCACTTCGTCGCCCACCTTGATCTGATCTTCCGAAGCGAACTTCTCTCCATTGAATGAGAAAACGTGGTATACATAAAACTGGTCGAGAGTGGTGCTGCCGTCATCTGAAAGATAGAATGTGGCATTACCGTAAGAAGTGCTGACCTCCTGTATTTTGGAAATGATTCCCTTTACATAATAATCCTCCGTGCTGGCGGTAGAGCCGATCTCCACGCACTTGGCGTTAGCTGCCGCTGCGTTGAAAGGATCGTCTGCGGTACCTGTTCCCTTAGGTTCGGTCTTGCTCTCGCCGCCGTCACCTCCGCCGGAAGTCTCCCCGTTCAGACTGTAGATATATGCAGTTCCTTTACCGTTAGTCTCAGGGGTGTTTCCTTTATAGTTGACTATCTGACCATAAACGATGACCTCGTCGCCCACCTTGAGCTGGTCAGCAGAAGTAAACTTCACGTTACCGAGATAATAAACCTGGAAAGCAAGGAACTTGGTATCGCTCTCCTCTCCGTCGTCCGTCATATAGAAGCTGGCGTTACCATAGCCCGAAATACCTGATTCGTAATCGCTGTGAAGCTGAGAAACCTTACCTTTGATGTAATACTTGTCCGTACTTGCAGTCTCCCCGACTTCCTGGCATTTGGCGATGACTGACACTATGTCGAAAGGATTCTCCTTGCTTCCGTCCGGAGCCGAGCCGTTTCCTTCCTGAGTAAGAGTCACCTTCTTGCTTGTCACACCGATAGAGATGGTGATGGTGGCAGAACGTGAATAAGAATCATTAGGCGTAACGGTTACGGTCACTTTCTGTGCATCGGAAGAAGCGGCCCCTGATGCCGGATCGATCTGAAGCCAGGTGGCATCGCTCTTGGCCGTCCATTCACGATTGGTGACGAATTCGATTTCGACTGCCTGTGACTTGCTGTCAACTGTTACGGCAGCATCGCTCTTCAGAGTCAAAGAAGCCTCCCCCGATGAAGGGTTATCCGTCTTTTTACACGAAGCCAACAATGCGATGACCGCCGTGGCGCCGATAATAATCCTGTTGAATTTCATAATGTTTGAGATTTATAAATATTGTTTATAGTTATATCCTGCTTATAATTTATGACTTTATGTCCCTCAGATGCTTTCAAATTCACATCGTGATCGCATTTCCGCCGTGAAGATACTAATAAATTCGTTTTTTTTCAATAATTTCGTGCTCCGATAAAGACAAATTATATGAAAAAAAAAGCACTGTTTGTAACACTACTGATTTTCACCACACTTTTTTCGCGTGCTGAAGTGAAACCCCTCGGAGGAACATTCATCAATTTCTTCTGGCAGGATGAAAGAAACAACTACACCAACCGACGTAACGTGGACCAGACCGACCCCGAGCGCTGGGCGTGCAAAGTCACCGAACTCCACGAGATGGGAGTGAACTGCCTTATCATAGTCACCGTGGCCAATGAAGGCCTGGCTATGTACCCGAGCGATTTTATGCCTCACGGATACAAAGAAGGACGCAAGAGTCCCATTGAAGCCATAATGGACACCGCCGACGAACTCGGAATGAAAGTATTCCTGGGCTGCGGATGGGCGAAGGACCAGCTCGACGATCTGTCCGACCCGTTCGTGATAAAGACCAACCGCGCATTTATGGATGAATTGGCAGTCCTGTACGGAAACCGTCCGTCTTTCTACGGCTGGTACATCCCTGTCGAAGGATGCTTCATCCCCTATCTGGGCGACTATGCAGTCACCGGTGTGAACAAGATCGCAGCACACGCACGCGAACTCACCCCGGATGCCAAGATGCTCATCTCTCCTTACGGTCTTTTCGGGGCCGAGATAGACAACCCGAAGTTCGAGGCTTCAATCCGCGCCCTTGACGTGGACATCATCGCATACCAGGATGAAATCGGCTGTGTCCGCGAACAGTTCCCTATGAAGAATATGAAGGAACATTTCAGACAGGTGGGGGAGATTCACCGCCGCGCCGGCATAGATTTCTGGGCCAATATCGAATCGTTCACCTGGGACCGCAATCCTAACAACTGGTACTCCACCCTCATACCGGCCTCCTTCAGCCGCATCCTTTCACAGATAGTGGGCGTAAGCGAAGCGGGCGCACAGGAGATAGTCAGCTTCATAGTCTGCGGAATGTTCGACAAACCCGGTTCGGACTACCCTGTGGGACAGATGATTTATGCCAATGAACTTTATTCCGACTATATGGCCTGGCTCGCAGGCGATCCGAGATGGAAAACTCTCGAGAGAATCTACCGCGGCGAAGATTTCGGAACATATAAGATGGTCAAAGGTCCTCAGGAACTCAGCGACGGATCCTTCGGATGGGAGAATCCCGGTGATGAAGCCTGGAAGTGCTTCAAAGACGGCAAGATGGAATGCGTCCTGGATTTGGGGACAAAGAAGAACATAAACAGAGTGGCGGCGCATTTCTGTAACTATTACCCTGAAGATTATACCATTCCGCAGTGTATGGAGGTGGAAGTGTCCAAAGACGGAAAGCATTTCACGAAGGTGAAGACCGTGGCCTATGAGAATTGGCCTAACAAGCTGCTGGACTGCTGGACAGACATCCTTTTCGCCGACGGTCTCGACGTGCAGTGCCGCTACGTGAAGATTACCGCATATCTGGCCAAAGGCGACATCCTCTGCTCGGAGATAGTGGTGGAATAATACTATGGGACTGCAGATTTGCAGAATAAAAATAAAGTTGTATATTTGCAGTCCTTTTATGGTGCGATTAGTTCAGTTGGTAGAGCACTAGATTGTGGTTCTAGGTGTCGTGGGTTCGAGCCCCACATCGCACCCTCAGGCGGGCAGAGTTTTTTTCTGTCCGCTTTTTTTCTACCTTTGCAAAAACTGAAACTATGAAAATCAAAGATCTTTCATCTGGAGAAAGACCTCGGGAGAGGCTTCTTTCCTTCGGGCCTGCGGCCCTTTCAAACGGCGAACTGATCGCCATTCTTTTACGTACAGGCACCAAAGAAATCAACGTGCTGGACATATCGCGGAATCTGCTGAAGGCGTGTGAGGGAAGTCTGATAGCCCTGTCGCGTCTGGGAGAACGGGAATTATGCTCCTTCCCCGGAATAAAGCAGGACAAGGCGGCCACGCTGCTTGCGGCCTTTGAATTGGGCCGTCGCTTCTTCTCGGAAGAAAAGGACCCTGAAGACAAACCTATTCTCTGCGCCAAGGATGCTTACGAAATACTCATCCCGGCCCTTAAGGGGACACAACACGAAGAGGCGTGGGTAATCTTTATGAACCGTGCGCATAAAGCCATATACGTACAGGCTCTCGGAATAGGAAGTGACGATTCGGTGTCCATCAACAACAAACAGATAGTGAAATTGGCCCTGGAGAAAGGCGCGTCAGCCCTTATCCTGGCGCACAACCACCCGAGCGGCAACCCCACTCCGTCCCGCGCAGACTTGTCCGTGACGGAGGCTCTGCACAAGATGTGCTCCGCGTGCGACGTGGACCTGCTGGACCATATTATAATGTGCGACCACTCGTTTTACAGTTTTGCGGACGAGAAGATAGTGAAAACATAAAAAAAGCGGTCTGAAAATCAGATCGCTTTCCGGTGCGGATGATGAGACTCGAACTCATACAGGCCAACGCCCACTACCCCCTCAAAGTAGCGTGTCTACCATTTCACCACATCCGCAGTTCTACTTTGGGACTGCAAAAGTAACAATTATTATCAAATCCGCAAAATATTTTTTATGATTCTTTATGCAAATTCTTTCCGCAGCTCGTCAAACATTGACACGGAAGTATTAAATTTGCGGGTCAAACCTTATCCGTAATGCAGGAACTTTTGCCACCATCCCACGGACGCATACTGCTGCACTGTTGCTGTGCACCGTGCTCTTCTGCCATACTTGAATGTATGATGCAGAACAAGTTGGATGTGGCGGTATTCTTCTCCAACTCGAACATAGTCCCTCTTGAAGAATATCTTCACCGTAAGGAAGAGCTCATACGCTATTGCAAAGCCCTGGGAGTGGAGTATTTCGAAGATGAATACGACCATAAGGATTGGCTCGAAAAAGTGGGATACCGAAGGGAGCACCTGCCGGAACGAGGGGGCAGGTGTCTGGAGTGCTTCTCATACAGGCTCTTGCGGGCGGCACGCTTCGCATCGCAGCACGGATTCGGGGTTCTGACGACATCACTATCTTCTTCGCGATGGAAAAGTCTGGATCAGATAAATGCGGCGGGCGAACAGGCGGTGAAGGGGCTTCCGGTGCAATGGTGGAGTATGAATTGGCGTAAAGGCGGGCTGCAGGACAGAAGGGTGGAAATCATTCGTGAGCAGGACTTTTACAATCAGCTTTTCTGCGGATGCGAATTTTCAAGCAGCCGCGACAGCGTGCTTCTTTTCCCTCCGGCTAAAATCAATCTGGGGCTCAACGTCACAGGCAGACGCGATGACGGATTCCACAATATCGAGACTCTCTTTTATCCCGTCTTCGCTCTGCACGACACCCTGAGGATAGAAAAGAGCGAGGATTTCGGAATAGAGGTCGAGGGAGCCACCTGGGATTTGGAAAAGGACCTGAGCGTCAAGGCGTTCAGGCTTCTGAAACAACAGTACGGCATAGGGAACGTACACATACATCTTAAAAAGAATATTCCTACAGGTGCAGGGCTCGGCGGAGGGTCTTCAGACTGCGCCTATACCATAAAAGCCCTGAACACGCTTTTCAGATTAGGCCTTGATGACGGGCAGATGTGCTCCCTGGCCCAGACACTCGGTTCCGACTGCGCTTTTTTCATACGCGCAACACCTCAATGGGGCGAGGGGAAAGGCGAAATTCTCAGCGCGGCGCCTGACCCGCTGAACGGCTATGAGATAAGGGTGGTGATGCCGGACGGAGAGAATATCTGTACAGCCCAGGCTTACAAAGGGATCACCCCGCACAGGGCGAGTCCTTCGGTCAGAGAAATCGTCTCCTCGCTGAAAGTGGAGCAGTGGAAAGACACGCTTCATAACGATTTCGAGGACAGCGTGTTCCCTCTGCACCCGCGGATCAGGGAAGAAAAAGAAAAATTATACGGAGAAGGCGCAGTCTACGCATCTATGAGCGGAAGCGGAGCTGCGGTATACGGATTATTTAAAAAGAGCGAGATATGATGATAGGCATACTTTTCATAATACTTTACCTCAGCGGATGCATAGCCTCCGCGACACTTTTCAAGGAAGCCGTACGAAGAAAAGACCTCAAGACTCCGGCGAAGATCGGACTCTGTGCGTATCTGTTGATATTCAGCTGGATAGGCTATTTTACCTACACTCTGACCATCAAGGTCATTCTTGACCGGCGCGCGGCGAAGCGCTCTTAGTAAAGCCCTTCCGGAAGAGAAAGAAAAAGTTCTCCGGACTCTGGGTCCGAGGATTCGATGAAGTCCTCGTGCAGAGGGATCATCACCGATACGCCGTTCTTTCCCAAGAGTTTCACATCCAGACAGAAATTCCCCGGAATAGGTTCGACACCTTCGACTTCGCCTATCAGTTCACCCCTGTCGTAAACCTTCCATCCGGTGAAATCATAATCACCCTCCGAATCGGACGCGTTCTCGGAAGATATGAAAATATCCCGTCCCACCATCTCCTCGGCATCTTTAAGGCTGCATACATCAGTAAGACGGACGATATACTTGTTCGCCCCTTTCGGGGTGGATTCTTCTATAAAGAAAGGAACCGGAAGCCCATCGAAACTGATGAGCACCGGCTCCGTAAAGTCTGCGGGGTCATAATCCGGAGCGCTGATGACCAAAGCTCCGAGGGTCCCGTAAGATTTAAGAATTTTAGCTACGCAAAGCATTAAGCCTCTGCAGCCTCGGTCTCAGCAGGAGTCTCAGCCTCTGCTGCTGCCTCTGCCTCCTTAGCTGCTTTCTCTGCAGCAAGTTCAGCGGCACGCTTGGCGATAGCCTCTGCTCTGGCCTCGTTTACCTTGACCTCCTCTGCCTTGGCAGCGTTAGCCTTGGCGATAGCGTCATTACGGAGACCTGCGACCTTGGATTCTATCTTAGCATCGTGCTGTGACTTCCAGTCGTTGAACTTCTTGTCGGCAGCCTCCTGGGTAAGAGCACCCTTGGCAACACCGCCGTCAAGGTGATTACGGAGAAGAACTCCTTCGTATGAAAGGATTCTGCGACATACCAAGCTAGGCTGAGCACCTACCTTCACCCAGGCGAGAGCCCTCTCGAAATCGAGATTGATGGTAGCCGGGTTAGTGTTAGGGTTGTAAGAGCCGATCTGCTCGATGTAACGACCATCACGTGGAGCACGTGTGTCTGCCACTACAATGTGGAAGAATGCGAAATTCTTCTTACCGTGGCGCTGAAGACGAATTTTAACAGCCATTGTGAATCTGTTTTAAAAATTAATAATAAGTAATGTGCCCTTCTCGAGAGCGGGGGCAAATATAGCAATAATTTCCGAAACAGAAAAACCGTTTATTCAAAAGAGATTATCTCCCCGGCCAGGCTTTGAGGCAGATGCGACAGAACGGAAGAAAGGAAAGAAGTAATCTGAAGGCTGCGTGCCAATTCCTCGGAAATCCCGCGCGAACGCATATAATACAGCTGCTGTTCATCCAGAGCACCCACCGTGGCTCCGTGCGAGCATACCACGTCATCGGCATAAATCTCAAGCTGAGGCTGGCTCTGCACCGTAGCTCGGTCCGAAAGAAGCAGCGAATGGTTCTCCTGAAGAGCCTCGGTCTTCTCCGCCCCCGGAGCCACATACACCAGACCCTCGAACTTGACCTGTGCGCTGTCCTGAGCCAATCCCTTGAACAGCTGATGCGAGGTGCATCCACCACAGAGATGACGCACGTTTATCTTGAAATCGACCTTCTGATCACCCCCGCACAGATAAAGCCCATAGAGAGAAAGTTCCGCCCCCTCTCCGGCCAATTCGAAAGTGACGTCAATTTCGCCGCTTACCCCTCTTGGCGCCACGAACACCACCTCGCGCGACTCCCCTTTCTCCAGGCGAATCACGGAAGGCAGGACGTCCCGTCCCAGAATGACTGTTTTAGTGAAATTATCCATCTATGCCTTCAAATCCGTTAGCCTCTATCTGAGCGACAAGCTCCCTGCCGCCTGTCTTGACTATCACGCCGTCCTTCAAGACGTGGACCACGTCAGGGACGATATACTCCAACAGCTTGTGATAGTGGGTGATGATGATGGACGAGCTCTGAGGCGTGCGAAGCGTGTTGACACCCTGTGCCACCACCTTCAAAGCATCCACGTCCAGGCCGCTGTCCGTCTCGTCCAATATGGAAAGCACGGGCTCAAGCATAGCCATCTGAAAAATCTCGCAACGCTTCTTCTCTCCTCCTGAAAAACCCACGTTCACATCGCGTTTCGCAAGGTCAGGGCGCATCTGAACAAGCGCCATCTTGCTTTTCAGGAACTTCAGAAACTCTCCCGCAGACAGCTC
>CAVHGF010000004.1:34515-56471 GCA_963635625.1 Treponemataceae bacterium
TCTCCGTGATTTATCGTGAGGTCCAGCCCGTGAAGAATCTCCTTGCCCTCCACGTTCGCCTTCAGACCCTTTATCTCCAATAATACGTTACTCATAACTATTCACCTCTTTTATAGGTTTTTATCCATCCTGCCAATGACCATATGGCATTGATCAGGTACAGCGTGCACACTATAGGCATAAACACGTGTCCCACCTTTATGTGCAGAATGATCTGCGTGACATTGACAATAAGCCAAGCCACCCAGCAGTCCCATTTCTTGAGCGCCGAGAGAAGCTGAGCCATCAGGATCAACGCCGTCACGCAAGCGTCCAGATAAGGCACAGGATCGGCTGACGCCAGATGCTCAAGCCCCCAGCCCCATACTCCGGCGACAATGAAGACGGACACTATGACAAGCGCCCTCTGCGCCCAGGTAAGACCAGTCACCTTGAGTGCCGTGCTGTCCTTCTTGGACTGCTCCCCTTCGGCAGGATGCGTCCAGCGCCAATGTCCCAGGATATTGATGCATAGCGACACCGGCTGCAGGAACAGACTGGCGTACAGATGCTTGTTCCAGAAAAGCAGGGCGAGAGCCAATGTATAAAGGTATCCCACCCAGAAATTATATTTGCTGTTCCTTCCGGCCAGAAACACACAGGTCAGGCCCAGGACAGATGATATTATATCCAACCAATTCATAACTAACCTACCGATCCTTCAAGTGAAACCGACAAAAGTTTCTGTGCCTCCACAGCGAATTCCATAGGAAGACGCTGGAGAACATCTTTGGCATAACCGTTGACTATCAAGCCGACCGCCTGTTCGGGATCTATCCCCCGCTGCGCACAATAATACATCTGCTCCTCGCTGATTT
This sequence comes from Treponemataceae bacterium, assembly GCA_963635625.1. Lineage (GTDB taxonomy): Bacteria > Bacteroidota > Bacteroidia > Bacteroidales > UBA932 > Cryptobacteroides. The sequence continues at coordinate 35,373 of CAVHGF010000004.1, forward strand.
TCGAGGTCGTGGCCTCGTGCTCCACTATCGCACGGGGATTGGCACTCTTGATGACAGGGAAAGTGTGCGCTCCGCAGGAAGAACCTATCAGAAGAGAGTCGCACTGCGAATAATTGCGTGCCCCGTCCGCGAGACGACCCATCTGCACGAGACCGCGATAAGAATTCTCGCTATGTCCCGCGCTTATGCCCTTCGACACTATGCGGCTCTTCGTGTTGCGCCCCAGATGTATCATTTTTGTACCCGTGTCGGCCATCTGGTAATTGTTCGTAAGCGCCACACTGTAGAATTCCGATGAACTGTTATCTCCTTTGAGGATAGTCGACGGATACTTCCACGTTATGGCGGAACCGGTCTCCACCTGGGTCCAGCTCAGATGCGCGCCTTCTCCCTTGCAGATTCCCCTCTTGGTGACCAGATTAAGTATGCCTCCGCGGCCGTTCTCATCTCCGGGATACCAGTTCTGCACGGTACTGTAACGCACGTCCGCCCCGGCCTCCACCACTATCTCCACCACGGCGGCGTGAAGCTGGTTCTCGTCGCGGCGCGGAGCCGTACAGCCTTCCATATAACTGAGCGTAGATCCTTCGTCCGCCACTATGAGAGTGCGTTCGAATTGGCCCGTACCGCTGGCGTTGATACGGAAATAGCTGGAAAGGTCCATAGGGCACTTGACCCCTTTGGGAATGTAGCAGAAAGACCCGTCGGAGAACACGGCGCTGTTGAGAGCGGCATAGAAGTTATCCCCTACAGGCACTACTGAAGCGAGGTATTTTCTGACCAGATCAGGATAATCGCGCACGGCCTCCGAGAACGAACAGAATATGATGCCCTTCTCCGAAAGAGTCTTCTTGAACGTGGTGGCCACGCTGACCGAATCGAACACCGCATCCACGGCGACATTGGAATATGCCTTGCCGGACAGGAACTCCCTCTCCTTGATGGGAATGCCAAGCTTGTCAAAAGTCTGTGCGAGTTTGGGGTCTATCTCCTCCGATCCCTCGGATCTTTTCTTCGGAGCAGCGTAGTATACTATATTCTGAAAATCGATCTCAGGCAGACGCAGATGCCCCCAGGAAGGAGGCGTCATCTTCTGCCAGCGCCTGAACGCATCCAAGCGGAAATCGAGAAGCCATTCCGGCTCCCGTTTCCGCTCAGAAATCATACGGATAATGTCTTCGGAAAGGCCTTTGGGCACATATTCCTGCTCTATATCCGTTACAAAACCTTCTTTATATTCTTTGGAAGTTAATTCCTTGAGTTCTTCGTTCATTTGCGCGCAAATATACGCAAATTACTGAACAAAATAAGCGCTCCCGTCTTCCAATGCCTTGTCAAAGCCGACCTTTATGCTGTTCCACCACGAAGATGCTTCTATATGGGTAAGTTCGAATATCATAACCCCGTCCGTGTTCTTCAGGCACCAGTAAGCGGCATCGCCCGGATCGTAGCTCATATCCGGATAAACATTGAAGGATCCGTACATCTTGCAGTCGCCCTGTATGTAGTCCTTGCCCTGATTCAGCTGGAAAGAGATGGAGTTGCCGTCATACTCCGGATAGAGCTGCTTGAGGTAGGCTCCGTTCTGGAATACGTCAAGATGCTTGGCAAATCCTGTCTTGTAATAATTCGCCGACGACCACCAATAAGAGCCGGTGATATCCCTCTTGTCTGACGCCCAGTTCTGTCCCGTGCTCCAGAGCGGCCACCAGGAAGCGGCCCAATATTCGAATTTCACATCCGGATTAATCGCCTTGATGCGGCTGCCAATCTCCTCGACATAGCCCGTAATGACCCAGGAACGCCATTCATAGAATTCCTGATAATATGATCCAAACTTCTCTTCGCCGCTCTCCGTCACCTTGAAGATGTCATCGGGCCAAGACGCCACGCTCACTCCCGCCCACTCTTCGAACGCCTTTCTGGTGGTCTCGGAGAAATCCGAATGATAATTCTGATAACGGCAGTAATCCAGCGTGAAGGAATCTATATCGTAATTGCTTACGATTTCCTCCACAATATCCATAACAAACTGTCTCACAAAGGGATCTGCCGGATTAAGGAAGGGATAGATCTCGCTGCTCGGATTCTCCCTGATATCGGTCATACCCGCTGAAGAAAGTATCTCCTGACAATATCTGCCTTCGAAGTCCGAGTCTTTATACTTGGCTGTCTCCCCTATGTTATAGGTAGGGAACACCGTCATAGCGGCACCGATTTTCATATCATTGGCACGGCACTGCTCGATGAAATACTGCAAGTAATCGAAGTCCCTGGTCACCGTGCCGTAGGTGGTGCGCATAGGAAGCAGGGAGGATTCATAGAGAACTCCACCTTCCATCAGTTTCACCTCTATGATAATCTCGTTGAAGCCCTTGTTCTTGATCTTCTTGATCCAAGTTTTTATGTCCCCCTTGGTTGCGAGACGGGACCAGTTGGCCGTGGCGCTCACCCAGATCGAACGGTCTTTTTCCACCCTTACAGGTTCAGGCTCCGGCTCAGGTTCTGGTTCCGGCTCGGGCTCTGGCGTAGGAACGACAGGGGCAGGTTCCGGCTCAGGCACGGGCGTGGTCTTCTTTTCACAGGAAAAGCAGAGAAAAGACAAAGAAAGGAGAACTGTCAGTATTTTTTTCATCTATTTGTTTTCTTTATAATAGCGGTCTATGCCGCTTTTGATTTTATCCCAAAGATTGTTGCTCACTATCTGACAAAGGTCGAAAACCATAAGGCCGTCGGTGTCCCTGAGGCACAGATAGCAGGCGTCGTCGAACTGGTCAAGGTGATTGATGGCATAAATGGACCCGTTCACAACGCAGGCACCTGCGATGTCACGGTTGGTGCGCATAAGTCCGTATTCTATGGATTCATTGTCGGACAGACCCCACACCCTCTCAAGGTATGTTCCCGTGATGAACACGTCCAGAAGTTCGGCGAACGCGGCTTTGTCGTAATCCTCGCTTGCCCACCTCTGGCCTTCGTACCATTTCACGTCCTTCGAACCCCAGTTCTGGCCATTGGCATAGATGGCGTGAAGCCAGGAGGCCGCCCAATACTCCAATTTACATCCGGGACGCAGATCATCGCGAAGCTGTCCCGCTTTTTCTATGAAGTCTCTTATGACCGTTCCCCTCCAGGTCCACCACTGTCTGTAGTACTTGCCTGGGACAATCTCCCCACTGGCGTCGTAAGTGAAGATGTCTTGAGGGAATCTGTCCACCTTATGCCCGAGGTACCGCTCGAAAGCGACTCTGGAACTGTCGGAAAAATCGGTCTTTCCGCCCGGATAACGGCAGTAGTCAAGACACAGGGCATCGACTTCGTAGCGGGAAAGCACCTCCGAAAGCGTACGCAGGCCATAATCCTGAGTGAATTTCAGACAAGGGTTCATATTGACCCCCACCTCCGTAAGGTCATCCTCGAGCTTGATCATTCCGGAAGGAGTGTACTTGAGACAGGTGTATTTTTTCAGTTCGGGGTTTTCATACACCGCGCCGAACTGCGTGCAGGCGACACCTACCGAGAAAGGAGCGACCGAGACCATAACCTTGAGCCCGCGCTTGTGTGCGGCCTTGGTGAAATAGTCCAGATAATCCCATCCCCTGTCTTCTATGACCGTACCCTTACATTCTTTAAGAGCCGGCAGGAAGTCACTCTCATAGAGGACCTGTCCGTCCGCACCCTTCACATCCACGCACACCTGGTTGAAGCCGGTCTGCTTTATCTTGTCCAGATACCAGTCCACGGAATCGCGCGTAGCGAAGCGGGCGAAGTTCGCGTCGGAGCATATCCACGCCGTGATGGTCTTCTTTTCAGAAGAAGTCTTCCTGTTGCAGGCCGACAAGCCTGCAACAGAGAAGACCAAAAATATCAATAATGTTTTATTGAAGAATACGCGTGATCTCATATCTCGCTATTACAAGGGTACCTCCGAGAATAAGAACCTGACCCTTGTCACTTACAGGATCATATACATAAGCGGCAGACGGAACACTCGCAGCGGCGTCAAAGAACTGGGTCTTCAGAATATAATGGTTCTCCTCATCTGCAGGATCATTGGTCTGAATGGTGAGATATACCTGCGGCCAACCCGAGGTGGCGGCTGCTACGCAAGGAGTTCCGTTGTATGTGAAGGCCTTGATGTTTCCTGTGGAATAGTTGCCATATTGATTATTTCCGTCAGGAATACCATTATCCTTAACTCCCGGAACCGTCTCCAAAGTAGTTCCATACAAGGTGACATCTTCGCCCTTATCCTCTATGCCGTCACGGGTATATACGTGATAACCCTTGTTTTCGCCATTCGAGTCTCCAATGAAGAATGTGCCGGCGGTAGAGCCAGTGGCAGGAGAAATGGTGGCACCCCAGTTGCCGTCGTTACCTGTATAAGTGGTCTTGAACTGATTCCACTTAGGAGCGGAGAGATCGCCGCCGTGATATTCGAACACGTGGAAACTCTGGTTGGCGCTGCGACCTCCGAAAATGGAGCAGAACAGAAAATCTCCATTCACGTCACCGCCGCAGTTCATATACGCGAACAGATTGCCGCTCTTGCTTTCCGCATTGTTATAGATGCAGACAGGAGCCTTGTCATATCCGTCCTTCCACGCATAAGCGTAACCATAATTGATGTCGTCGTTGTTGGTGGTAGGATTGCCGTCCTTGTCAAAACATACGGTAGCGATCACCACGCCGTTGACATCATTGTTTATGTTGAGAATAACGCCACCTTCAGGGACGCCTTCCATATTGAGCTTGCCGACAAGATTGGCTTCGAAATCGTAAACCTCGCCGTTGATGGTGGCTATCTTGTCCGTTCCGCAGAATGCCACAGAAGCACCGGCTAATGATACGGCACTGATACCGAATTTGCCCGGAACACCTTCGTATGCAAGGTCACAGGAAATAATCACCGTCGCTTCCACACATTCCACCTTCCAAACGGAAGTGTGCTCTCCGTCCTCTGCGGTGACGGTGAACGAAACGGCGTCATCTATAAGATTATACGCTGTCTCCTTAAGGTCTACGGTAGCCTTGTCCGAAATCTCCGCCTTGAGAGTGGCGTTTTTCAATGCCTCCTCGTTTTCCGGAAGATAAGTGAACTCGGCCACTTTTTCGTTAGAGTACACATTGGCCTCGAATTCTCCTTCGGAGGTGACAGCCACAAGTTTGAGAAGTTTGCACTCCGCTGATTTCTGTTCAGGAGCCGGAGTAGGATCAGGTTCCGGATCTGTCGTTTCTTTCTTGCACGATACTGCACTCAATATGCCGCAAAGAGCTATGAGCGATAAAAATTTACTAGTTTTCATACTTTTGTTTGTTAATAATTATGTTCTTGTCTTATATGCTTTTATGATATATGTCTTCTCGTCTCCGGAGATAGGCGAATAGATCTTGAACTCTTCCGTCTTATCGTCCAGATCGTGAATGCCCGCAAGCGAAGGTGTGACGTACACGTCGTAATCCAGATTGACTTTTACCTTGAGACGCGTGAGGTCGTAATACCTCGCCACCGCCTTGGGGATCTTGAATTCTATAAGATACTTCCCGTCCGCATCCGGCGTGGTGGAAACCTCGCCCGTTATCTGCGTAGCCACCGACGACTCCACAGGAGAACAATACGCCGCTATCACTGAGCAGTTTATAGGATATTTGTCCATATCGTATGCCGGGTCCACATCAGGCTTTGCGCAAGAAAAAAAGCAGAACACGGCCAAAATGATAATACTGATTCGTTTCATAATTCTACCATCCCGGATTATTTTCACCAAACTTCTTGTTGTTAGTCTCTTCCGCGATAGGAACAGGGAAGAGATAGTACCTCTCAGGGAACACGCGCGTCCCTTCTGAAGCGTTGTCCACATCTATCTGTGCATAAGAGAAAGTGCCGTCGGCGTTCTTGGTCACATTGACACCGTGAGCCACCTTACCGTTAATGACCTCCTCGGCAAGACGCCACCTCCTGAGGTCCCAATAGCGGAATCCTTCCCCGGCCAATTCCACGATTCTCTCGTGCCTGAGGTTCTCCATAAATTCATCCAAGGAAGAAGCGGTCGCCCTGTCCGGAAGACTGACCCTGCGACGGATAAGATTAAGCTGCTGCGTCGCTCCTGCCAGATCTCCTTTCTGCGCCAATGCCTCAGCCTTGTTCAGAACCACCTCGGCATAACGGATGAATGTTCCGAAATGGCTGCTTCCATTCTTCTCCCATCCTGAAGCGTTCTCTTCCAAGAATTTACGGAAGAAATATCCCGTAGTGGTGGATCCGACGGACCCGGTTCTGACGAAATTCAGACGTGCGTCAGTGCCTCCCTCATAAGTCTGGATTTTACGGCCTTCCCAAACGGCATCATTATAAAGAATGGTAGCATAGAAACGAGGTTCACGGCCCGTATACGGATCCGCACCGTTTTCCGTCCAGTCGAACGGGGTGCCGTCCGCCATCTCGTATTCATCGACCAGCTCGCTTGTAGGCCCGAACGCTGAATAAATGGTGGCGTTATTATGCCCCGGAGCGTCTCCGATAGGGCGGAAGAACGTATCGTGACGATGCGTAAGTCCGCTGAGACCCGCTTTGCTGTAAGATACCGTTATGAGATTCTCTACATTGCCCTGCGTAGCGAATATGTCCGCATAAGATGAAGACAGTGCTCCGCCGTATTTGGCACAGGAATCAGCGGCATCTATGCATTCCTGCCAATCTTTCGCCCAAAGGGCGGCACGGCTGAGATACGCATAGGCACCTGCCTTGGTGATTCTGCCGCTCTGAGTGGACTCCCACGCTTTCGGAAGATTTTCCGCGGCGAATTTGAGATCCTTTATGACGAACTCCCAGCTCTCGGCCTCTGTGCTGCGGGCCTTGTCGTTGGCGTCATTCGGATTGCCTTCCTCTATATAGCCCTGGTCAATTCCGCCCACTTCGTCGCGAAGAACCACTCCTCCGTAAAGACGGATAAGCTGAAAATAGTTCAGCGCCCTGAAGAAGCGCACCTCGGCTTCCCTTGTCTTCATCCAGCTTTCACCGAACTTGTCGTAATAATCAGGCGCATAGACCAGAAACTCGTTACACCTCATTATTCTGGTGTAGTTCGTGTTCCAGCATTCGAACGGACCGGCTCCGACTTCCTTGGAGAACATTCCGCTTTCCAGAAGCGTCCGGTTGAAAGAATGATTGTACTGGTTCCAAGAGCTGCTCTTCACCAGATCCGAATAGGCGTCCGTAAAATTGCCGGCGTCATTTATCTCCGTAGCATACTTGAGATATGCATAGAAATTATACACGTTGTATTCCAACGCATCCTGGCTCCCCCATATCACGTTTTTAGTGAACTTGTCTTCAGGTGTCTTGTCCAGAAAACCTTGACATCCCGATGCCGCCATACACAAGGCAGCAAAGGTGATTATATTTAAAAATACTCTTTTCATCTTCATTAAGCCTTAAAATGTAACGTTCATACCCAGCGACACGGTCTTCTGCTGAGGATAATAGCCGTTCGCTATGCCCGGGTTTTCAGGATCAAGATATTTGAATGCGCTCAATGTGAAAATATTGGTGCCCGCCACATAAAGAGTCACACGGCTGAGCGAAGTATAACGCTTCAATACACTCTGAGGAATGGAATATGAAATCTGGGCATTCTTAAGACGCAAGTAAGACCCGTCCACTATCCAGAAATCAGATGCCCAAGCATTGCTTGCATTGGTGACGGAAGACAGGCGAGGATATTTGCCCGATGTGTTGTCCGGACGCCAGGCGTCTTCCACAAGATAAAGGACAGAGTTGCCTCCGCCATAAAAGGCTCTTGTGAAGATGGTGTTGTCAGTGGTGTTGTTATAAGCACCGGCCAACATATAATTGCAAAGCGTAGCCCCCTGGAAGAGCATTGACAGAGTCCATCCCTTATATGACACTTCACCGTTGAGGGAGAATGTCATCTCCGGAATCTGGCTGCGGCCAATCTTGACATAATCGGCACCTTGGGTTATGGCGCCGTCTCCGTTCACGTCCTGATACTTGATACTTCCCGGCTGGCTGTATCCCGAAGGAGCCACAGGCCAGGCGAGAGCCTCTTCCTCTGTCTGGAAAAGACCTAAAGAATGGAAGCCGTAGAATGAACCTATAGGTTCGCCTATGACAGCCCTGTATGAAGGATGATTGTCCGACGTTCTCTTGGAAAGCACGCGGTTCCTTGACCACGAAAGTATACCTGTAATATTGTAGCTCAATCCGTTGGAGAACCAGTTATCGTGACGTACGGTAAGATCGAATCCCCTGTTGTCCACTCTTCCGGAGTTCATCCAGGTAGGATAGTATCCTCCCAGAGATGGAGAATACACTCCCGTGGCGTCGTATTCCAGGATACGCGAGGTATATTTATAGAACACGTCAGCGTCAACCGAGAGTTTGTTGCCGAAGAACTTGGATTCCACACCCACGTTCCAGACGTGCGTGCGAGACCAGGTGAGGTCATTATGCACATATCCCTGCGAATAGAACGAAGCTTTCTCCTGCCCGCCTATGATGATGGTGTTCTGCACCGCACCATAAGTCTGGTAGTACAAATCCTTGGACGTGTCGTCCGAACCGAGAACGCCGTAAGAGGCCTTCAGCTTGAGGAAATCCACCTTTCCGCTGAGCTGGGCGAAGAATTCCTCCTTGCTTGTTATCCATCCGAGAGCCACTGAAGGGAAATAACCCCAGCGGTTGCCCGGAGCGAACTTGGAAGATGCATCCGCACGCATCGTCACGCCTGCCAGGTATTTGCCGGCATAAGAATAATCGAGACGCGTGGCTACGGACACCAGCGAAGTCTTCCAAGCGTGAGATCCGCTCGGATTAGATGATCCCTGTATCATACCAAGCCCTATATCTACCGGAAAATCAGTGAAATAACCTTTCTTATACGAGGTCATCGTATCTGAATATCCTGTCGAGGCCTCTCCGAAAAGCGTCGCAGATATGTTATGATCCCCGAAAGTACGGTTATAGTCCACCTGCGGACGTATAGTGTAATTATATCCGTAGGAAGCGGATTTATTATAACTGTTCTCCGGGATACCCTGAGAGATCTTCTTGTCTATGGTCAGAGTCTCAGCTGTGAAACGATATACCTCGTAAGCGCGCATAAAGTTCACATTCTGGGTGAATGAGAAATCGTAGGCCGCGAAGACCTGCGCCTTGAGACCTTTCAGAAAATCGATATTGGAGAAATCATATTCGAGCTTGGCCTGAGTGTCGAAGTTATACCTTCTGGTCTTCTTGTACCCCGACTCGGTAAGGGAAGACAGGGCCGCGCGGTAGTATGTTCCGTGATTGTATGTCAAAGGCAGGCCTTCATAGGTCGTCGCCAGGATTGGCAATGAGTAATAAGCCGCCGTGATAGGGCTGAACTCATATACCGGAGATATGTCATAACCCGGAAGATTCTGCTCGGAAGTGTTTCCGGCCACGTTCAGCGTGAGGCTGAGACCTTCGGCAAGATTGGCCTCTATGTTCGAGCGGATATTGATCCTGTTATAATCCGTGCTCTTCAGGATACCTTCCTGATCCATAAAGCCTACGGATGTATAATGCTTGAGCCTCTTGGTTCCGCCGGTAGCGGAAATGTTGTGCTGATGCTGGAATCCGAAGTTGTTATATATCTCTTTCTGCCAATCGGTCTGCGCGTATAAGCCCTTCTCCTTCATCCAGGCGAGAGTCTCTTCTGTCCAGATAGGATCATATCCGTCCATCGTACGGGCAAGATTATGGTAGTAGACATACTGCTCGGCGTTACAGAACTCCGGCATAGCGGTATTGTTCGTAAATGTGGCGGAGCCGTCATAAGAGATCTTCGTCTCGCCCTCACCGCCGCTCTTGGTGGTCACCAGGATTACGCCGTTGGCTCCTCGAACTCCGTAAATGGCTGCCGTAGCGGCGTCCTTGAGCACCGTCACGGAAGCTATATCGTTAGGGTTCAAATAATTGATGAGCCCCTCCACACCGTCTATGATGACAAGCGGAGTGGAACTGTTGAAAGTGGACATACCGCGAACGAGCAGCGTAGCGCCGTCCGAACCAGGAGTTCCCGTATTCTGTATGGTGGTCACACCCGAAAGACGGCCTGCAAGAAGGCTGGACACGTTGGTCACAGGAGCCTTCATAAGGTCTTTGCTGGTAACCTGCGAGACGGAACCTATGAGCATTTCCTTTTTCTGCGTACCGTAGCCTATCACCACGGCGTCTTCAAGGAACTGATTGTCGTCTTTAAGAACGGTCTGTATGGATGTGTTCTTTTCCGGTGAGAGGTACTCGGTGGCGTAGCCCATACAAGTGATCTCTATGGTCACGCCCTTTTCGGGAACGGACATCGACCAGTTGCCGTCCGCGTCCGTCATAGTGCCCTGCGACGTTCCGCTCACAAGCACTACGGCGCCTACGACAGGAAGTCCCGTGTCATCTGTCACACGGCCTCCCATCTTTATGTTCTTCACCGGGGCTTTGGCAGCCTTGGCCTTGTCAAAAGTAAGGGCTATGCGCTGGGCGGAAATCTCCTTCCAGCTGATACCCGTCCCTTTGAACAGGGCGTTGAGAACATCGGAAAGGGACCCTTCAAGGCTACCTTTGTCCGACACTTTTACATTGAGAGAATTCTTCTCATACGAGAAGACGACTCCGCTTTGGGAAGTGATTTCATTCAGCACCGTCTCCAGGTTTTTCCCCGAGGTGTCAACTGAAATTCTTCCCGTCTGAGCCCACAGACCGCCGGTAACGACAAGCAAGGCCCACAACAAGGCGAAAATTTTCTTCATGAATCGGTTATGTTTAGTGTTCTGTTATTGATTTATTTTACATAAATGTTTCTTCCGTTCCTCTCGTACTGCACCTGGACCATATATTCCATCATAGAAAGCATATCTTCCAAAGTATCGCTCTCTGAGATGGCGAGACGGAAATAAATGTTCCGGAACTTGGACGGGTCATAAACGAACCTGACATCGTAGCGGTTTTCCATCATAGCGACCAGATCATCGAAAGTGCAGCTGTCGTATATCTTGTAATTATATCTCCATTTGGTATAAACGCTCGTATGCACAGATGACAGCGCCACTCCTCCGTCTCCGGACACCACCGCCCTGTTTCCCGGCAGCATCGTCGCCATCACGCCTCCCTTCTCATCGCAGAGCGCCACCTTTCCTCTCTCCAGCACCACCTCAGTGCTCTCGGCATCACAAACTACGTTGAATGCAGTACCCAGCACTTTCACGCCAACCTTCGGGGTCATCACGACAAATGGCCTGTCTTCATCCCTGGCCACGTCCAGATACGCCTCGCCAATCACCGCCACCTCCCTGTCCTTCGTATTGAAAGAAGAACTGTAAGAAAGTTCGCTTCCCTGCTTTAGAAAAGCCCTGGTGCCGTCAGGAAGAGAGTAGATGGCCACCGGCTCGTCATTATTGGCCAATACGACATCGCTCCCGCGAGGGATGAGGTCATAAAGCGAGCGCCCAGCAATGAAAAGGGCCAGACAGGCTGCCACTCCCCAGGAAAAGAAAAGCGAACGGCGATATTTCTTCCGCCCTGAATTGGCACGTACTCGGGATTCGATGCCTGTTATGACTCCTCCCATCTTATCCTTCGAAGAATATTCCTGCGCAATCTTCACGGCATAAAGTTCCTTGAGACGGAAATACTCCGACTTGTTTTCTTCGCTCTCCAGCACCCAGTTTTCTATCTCGGCCTTCCTGCTGAGATCTCTTCCGCTGATGTATTCTATCAAGTCTGAAACGTTCATCTGTTTTTTCTCTGATATATAATAAACGAATGAGAAGCGAAAAATACTTCTCGGAATCGCAGATTATTTCACAATCGGAACCGGCTCTCTACAAAGAGAACAAGCCGGTCAAGCACAGAGCCGCACACACGAAGCCTGCCGGAGAGAGTTTCTCACGAAGGAACTTGAGCGTCTGATACAGATAATTCTCCACCGTACGGACAGAAAGGCCCGTAATCTCGGCTATCTCCTTGGCAGACAGATTGCTCACATAGGAAAGCCGGAAGACGTCCCGCTTCCCCTGCGGAAGGGAATCCACCGTCTGAAGAACCTTTTGATAAAGATCCTCCCGGCCGATTCTGTCAAAAAGATCTTCCCCGTTATCCAGGAACCAGACCAATTCCTCCCGATCCAATCCGCCCAGGAGTTTTTCGTTGCCGGATTTCTTGCGCAGACGGTCTATGCAGCGGGATTTCGTCATCCTTAGAAGATACGCGCAGAAATGCGGCTTGTCCACGAACTCGAGCGAAGATCGCTTTTCCCACAACTGCACAAAGATGTCCTGTGCTATGTCCTGTGCCTCCGCTTCCGAGAACAAGATGGAAACATATCCTATCACTCGAGGATAGAATTCCCGAACCAGGTCTTCAAAAGTTTTTTTGTCGGCGATAAACATAGCAGGACAAATATAAGCCTTTATTTGGAAACAAATATATCTTTCGTACATTTGCTCCCGAACACAACTACTAATCAATAACAGCAAGACATGCGTAAATTACATTCTTTCCTGCTTCTATGTGTAAGCGTATCTCTTTTATTCTCTTGCAATAAGAACAGCGGCACCGGTGAGACCCCGGAAAAACCGGATGACGAAAATGTAGATCCGACCCCGGATCCCGACCCCGATCCGGAAGAAGACTGGAGCTGGGTGAACGGCTATCCGAAAGGCGTAAGCGTAGAAGAATTCGAACAGAACTTCTCCGACGGGAACAAGTGCCTGGGATTCATCGCCACCATCGATTTCAAGGCCAATGAAAACCTGACATTCAACTGTATGCTTGCCAAAGGGAAAAAGAAACCGAGCGAATTCTTCGCAGATTTCTCGACCAAGAACGAAACCGCCTGCCTGGCCACCAACGCCGGATATTTCGCCGGATATGTTTCAGTGAGTATGTGCATACATCAGGGCGTCGTAAAGCAGCGCGCCTGGCCAACTTTCAATTGGCCTAACGATGAAAATGCACAGCGGACCATCTACCCCGTACGCTCCGCCATAGGACGGAACGCGGACGGCAGTTTCGAAATAAACTGGACATACTGCACGGACATACCTTTCGCAACACATACAGCATTCCCTTCGGCTCTCGACAATAACGAAAAGACACAGACCTTTATGTCCGAACCGCCGACTGCCGACTACGTGGAAGGCACTTTCACTTGGGAACCATACGAAGCCGTGGGCGGCGGACCGAGACTGGTCAAGGACGGAAAGAACGTAGCGGTGGAGAATTATTGGGCTGAATGTCTGGATGCGGGAGGCACATCAGGACTTTCACGTGTCAACCGCACGGCGGCAGGCATCACCGCAGACGGAAAACTCATACTTATCGTGGCTGACGGACGCGGGCAGAGAGGAAGTGCGGGATATACCCTGTCGGAATTGGCGGACAAATTCATAAGTCTGGGATGCACCGATGCGATGAATCTGGACGGAGGCGGAAGCACCTGTATGGTAGGCGCTGAAGGAAAGGTACTTAACTCACCAAGTGACGCCGCAGGAGAAAGAATTGTCACTACCGCCATAGTCATAGCGGAGAAGCGCAGAAGGTCCTGAGCATATGAGCTGAAAAGAAAGGTGACCGCCACAGGGACGGTCACCTTTTTTCTTATAGTTCCACAACGTGAAAGATTCTATTATTCGAGGATGGCTGCGATACCAGGAAGTGTCTTGCCCTCGAGAGCCTCGAGCATAGCGCCACCGCCTGTACTTACGTAACTTACCTTGTCGGCATAGCCCATCTGGGAAACGGCTGCAACTGAATCACCGCCGCCTACGAGAGTATATGCTCCCTTGGCAGTAGCCTCCGCGAGGTCTTCTGCGATCTGAAGAGTTCCGTGTGCGAATTTCTCTATCTCGAATACACCTACAGGACCGTTCCAGAGAACAGTCTTGGAGTCAAGGATGACCCTCTTCCAATTCTCAAGAGACTTAGGACCGGCATCTACACCCTCCCATCCGTCAGGAATCTCGTGAGACGGAACGAGCTGGGTATTGGCATCTGCGCTGAAAGCGTCAGCCACGAGAGTCTGTACTGAAAGATAGATGTTGACACCCTTCTCCTTGGCCTTGGCCAGAATGGCTGTAGCCTCAGGAATAAGTTCATCCTCGTGAAGAGAATTGCCTATCTTTCCGCCCTCAGCCTTGATGAAGGTATATCCCATACCGCCACCGATGATGAGGTTGTCCACTTTCTCGAGCATATTCTCGAGAACTGCCAATTTGCTGCTGACCTTTGATCCACCGATGATGGCGGTGAAAGGGTGCTGTGCATTCTTGAGAACATTGTCTATGGCCTTGATCTCACCTTCCATAAGGTAACCGAACATCTTGTCATCAGGGAAATACTTGGCGATAAGTGCGGTGGAAGCGTGAGCACGGTGAGCTGTTCCGAAAGCGTCGTTGATATAGCAGTCAGCGTAAGAAGCGAGAGTCTTCACGAATTCCTTCTGAGAAGCCTTGACTGCATCTTTGGCAGCTTTCTTCTCCTCATCCGTAGCATCCTCGGCAAGTCCGCGAGGTTTGCCCTCCTCCTCTGCATAGTAACGGAGGTTCTCAAGGAGAAGAACTTCGCCAGGTTTGAGGGCGGCTGCCTGCTCCTGAGCCTTCTGGCAGTCCTGGGCGAACTGAACAGGAACACCGAGAAGTTCGCTTACGTGTGCAAGGATATGCTTGAGCGAGAATTTAGGATCCACTTTTTTAGGGCGTCCGAGGTGGGACATTATGATGAGCGCACCGCCGCTTGCAAGAACCTTCTTGAGTGTAGGAAGGGCAGCGCGGATACGGGTATCGTCCGTTATCTCGAAATTTTCGTTAAGCGGAACGTTGAAGTCCACGCGAACGATGGCTTTTTTGCCTTTAAAATCGTAAGAATCAATAAACTGTTGCATAATTTTTATAATTGATGATTATTTTTTGCGTACTATCCTGACAGGGACCTTTCTTCTGCACGCTCCCACCCATATCACTATTCCTGCGATGATGAAAGGAAGACTGAGCGCGTGTCCCATATTGATTACCACGTCTCCTATTGTGAAAAGAGTTACCGAAGGATCTTTCGTGAACTCCAGCAGACCTCTGCAGCCGAAGCAGAACACGAAGAAGATGCCCAGGAACTCACCCCTGTACATTTTGTTTGATTTATGCTTATACAAATACATCAGCACTATGCCGAGGACTATATAACAGAGCGCCTCATAGAGCATCGTAGGGTGCTTGGCAAGTGGATCGCCCGTGCGCTCGAAAACCACGCCCCAAGGCAGAGTGGTGTGATAACCGTAAATCTCCGAGTTGAAGAAGTTCCCCAGTCTTATGCAAGCTCCCGCGAAGCAGACTATGATAACCAGGTGATCAGCAAGCCACCAGAAATCAAAGCCCTCCTTACGGCCGTACTTGTTGGCATACCAGATGAGGCCGATTATGATTCCTATCGCTCCGCCGTGACTGGCAAGACCGCCCTTCCACGGCTGGAAAATTTCCAGAAAACCTTCCGTACTCCCGAAATAGTATTGCGGGTCATAGAAGATGCAATGTCCCAGGCGGGCTCCTATCACCACGCAGATGAGCATAGCGTAAAGAAGCGGGTCGAGAAGAGCCTCGTTTACGCCCTCCTTACGATAGAACCATCTGAAGATATAATACCCGAAAATGAAACCCGACACGAAGAGAAGGGAATACCATCTGATGCTCAACGGGCCTATATGGAATAGAACAGGGTCTATGTTCCAATGTATTACCAAAAAATCCAACATTTTTTTCTAAGTTCGGTTTATCCGACAAAATTAATTCTTTACTATCAAAATAGAAAACTCGTACAACAGATATATAGGCAAAAAGACAACCATAAGAGTGAAAGGGTCTCCGGTCGGAGTTATCACGGCAGCCAATATCAGCAGAGCCACCACCGCGTGCTTGCGGTATTGCTTCAGGGTGGACTTGGTAAGCACCCCGAGGGCGGAGAGCAGCCAAGCC
This sequence comes from Treponemataceae bacterium, assembly GCA_963635625.1. Classification (GTDB taxonomy): domain Bacteria; phylum Bacteroidota; class Bacteroidia; order Bacteroidales; family UBA932; genus Cryptobacteroides. The sequence goes on from CAVHGF010000004.1 coordinate 51,372, forward strand.
AGGACAGGTATCTCGAACAGAAGTCCCATTATGAATATGATAGTGAGGAACGTGGACATATAGGAGTCCAGCGATATCTGTGTAAGTATGTTTTCTCCTATCTGATAACCTGCCAAAAAGCGGAAAGTGAGAGGAAAGACTATACAATAGCCCACCGCGCAGCCCAGATAGAAAAGCACCGCCACTCCCAGGAACGCCGTACTGACGCCCTTTTTCTCATTGGCATAGAGAGCCGGTGCGACAAAGCGCCACACCTCGTAGAGCAGGTAAGGGAACAGAAGCAACAACGCCACCCAGAACGACACTTTCATATGGGTGAAGAAAGGCGTGGTGACGTTGATGTTGATGATGTTTATGTTGAAATCGGAGTCGAACAGACCTCCAAGCCACTTGTAAAAGAAAAAACCGGAATGTGCAGGAGAAAGGATGACAGAGTCGAAAATAGATGGCATAATCGCAAAAACCGCCATAAATCCTAACAGCAGTGCGACGATAACTCTTATAATGGACCATCTGAGAACCTCAAGATGATCCCAGAAAGTCATATCCTTTTCCTCAGGCATTACTGTTTCTTGTCCTCTGAGGGCTTGTCTATCTCGTTAATCTCCTTCTCCACGTCGTTCATTCCGTCCTTGAAGCTTTTCACGCCTTTTCCGAGGCCGCGCATAAGTTCAGGAATTTTCTTTCCGCCGAAAAGAAGAAGAACGATAAGGGCGATGATGAGTATCTCGCCTGTTCCGAGATTACCGATGAGCAATAAATTTTCCATATCTTTATGAATCTAATTTCAATACAGCCATAAACGCCGACTGAGGGACCTGCACTGAACCCACCTGGCGCATTCTTTTTTTACCTTCTTTCTGTTTTTCAAGCAGTTTGCGCTTTCTGGTCACGTCGCCGCCGTAACACTTGGCAGTGACATCCTTTCTCACCTGCTTGACCGTCTCACGCGCTATGATCTTGGCCCCTATCGCCGCCTGTATAGGGATGTCGAACTGATGTCGCGGGATAAGTTCCTTGAGCTTGACGCATATCTTACGTCCGAAATCGTAAGCGTTGTCTTCGTGTATGAGCGTGGAGAGCGCATCCGCAGGCTCCCCGTTGAGAAGAATGTCCAGACGCACGAGCTTCGCGGGACGGAAGTCTATGACGTGATAATCGAATGAAGCGTAGCCCTTGGATATGGTCTTCAGCTTGTCATAGAAGTCGAACACTATCTCCGCGAGCGGCATATCGTAATTCAGTTCCACGCGGTCCGCCGTTATGTAATGCTGGCTTACCAGGATTCCGCGGCGGTCTATGCAGAGTTTCATTATCGGCCCGAAAAACTCCGTCTTGGAGATGATCTGCGCCCTGATATAAGGCTCTTCTATATGGTCAATGAGAGTAGGGGCCGGGAGTCCGGACGGATTATGTACGTCCATCACCTCGCCCTGCGTGGTATATACCTTATACGACACGTTGGGCACGGTCGTGATGACATCCATATCGAATTCGCGGAACAGCCTTTCCTGCACTATCTCCAGATGCAGAAGCCCCAGGAAACCGCATCTGAATCCCGATCCCAGTGCCAATGAACTCTCGGGTTCATAGACAAACGAGGCATCGTTAAGTTTGAACTTCTCCAGCACGGTGCGGAGTTCCTCGAATTTGTCGGCCTGAACCGGATACATACCGGCGAAGACCATAGGCTTCACCTCTTCGAAGCCGGCGATGGCCTCGCTGCAAGGATTCTCCACGTGGGTTATGGTGTCTCCCACCTGGACCTCCACCGCACTCTTTATGCCGGTTATGATGTAGCCGACATCGCCGCAGGACACCTCCTGTGAAGGAACCAGTTTCATACGCAGGAGTCCCACCTCCTCCACGTCATACTCCCTTCCGGTGGCAAAGAACTTGACTTTGTCCCCTTTGGCTATGCTGCCGTTCTTGATCTTGTAGTAAGCGATGACTCCGCGGAACGGATTGAACACCGAGTCGAAGATGAGCGCCTGCAGCGGAGCATCAGGGTCTCCCTTAGGGGCAGGTATCTTCTCCACTATGGCATCCAGAATAGGGGCTACACCCTCTCCCGTACGGGCGGACACCTTGAACACGTCTTCGGGGGCGCATCCGATAAGCTCGCATATCTCGTCGGTGACCACCTCCACCTGAGCCGATTCCATATCTATCTTGTTCAGCACAGGAATAATCTCCAATCCGTGGTCTATAGCCATATAAAGATTGGAAATGGTCTGAGCCTGGACGCCTTGCGAGGCATCCACGACCAGAAGGGCCCCCTCACAGGAAGCTATGCTCCGGGATACCTCGTACGAGAAGTCCACGTGACCCGGAGTGTCGATAAGGTTAAGCTTGTAATTCTCCCCTTTATATTGGTAGACCATCTGTATGGCGTGGCTCTTGATGGTGATGCCTTTCTCCTTCTCGAGATCCATGTCATCCAGAACCTGCGCCTCCATATCCCTCTGCGACAGAGTATTGGTCAATTCCAACAATCTGTCCGCCAAGGTGCTCTTACCGTGGTCTATATGTGCTATTATGCAAAAGTTGCGAATATTTTTCATCTGAGAATCAATTGTAGGACACCCTATCCGACAAATATAATAAATTTTTCACTACGGAACGGGGTCATATCCGCTGCCACCGAAAGGATGGCACCTCAAAATGCGCCTTACACTGAGATAGAGACCCTTCAGCGGCCCATATTTGCGGAAAGCTTCAAGTGCGTATTGGGAACAGGTGGGAGTAAACCGGCAAGTAGGCGGTTTAAGAGGAGATATGCACCTCTGATAGAATCTTATCAAAAAGATGAAAGGAGAGGAAAGTATTGTCTTCCAATTCATTTCGCACGAGCCTCCAATTTTTTCAGCAAGGCTTTCACATCCGCCTCTATCTGCTGGAACGTCATCACCTGAGAAGAAGTGTAAACCAGCATCATATCCACAGAAGCGGACGAAAGGATGTCCTTATTCAGCCTGTAAGCCTCGCGGATGCGACGTTTGAGAAGATTCCTCTTTACCGCCCGCTTGAAATGCCTCTTGGGCACGCTGACCAGAATGCGGCTCTTTTCCGTGGACCCAGCCATCCAACAGTACCTTATGCACGACATACTCCCCCAGTGGCCCTTGTCCATAAGCACGGAGATGGCCTTTTTGCCACATATCCTCTCATCCTTGGAAAAAGTGCACACGGGAGCCGTCATAAGCCTATTGTGCGCTTTGAAGATAGACCTCGATCGCCTTCGAAACGGAAGGAGCTTCAGGTGTAGGAGCCTGGAGAGCCACACTTAAAGAAGCGTCCTCGAGAGCCTTCACCACGGATTTGCCATACGAGATAATCTTGATGTCGTTCTGCTTAAACCCCGGATAACTCTTGTAGAGCGACTCCACATCCGCCTTGTTATAAAGCACCAGAAGATCGAAAGACGCCAAATCCACCGAGGTAAGGTCCTGATTCACTGATTTCACCAGCTGCGCCACCGTGTAATCGAGCCCCTGGGCGTCGAACAATGCCGTAAGGGAATTGGCATTGGTGGCATCAGAAGTGGTGATGAGAAATTTCTCCCCCTGATGCTTGCTTCCGACCAGTCGCGCGATGGATCCCGGAGTGCCTTCCCCCGAAAAGATTTTTCTCTTGCGGAACACGATGTGTTTCTGTAGATAATTGGCCACCAATTCTGTAGAGCAGAAATACTTCATAGTCTCAGGAACTTTGAAACGCGCATCTTCACACAGGGTAAAATATGCATCTATCGCGGCGCGTGAAGAAAAAACCACGGCGGTGTATTCGGACAGATTCACCCTCTGTGCCCTGAACTCGCGCGAAGTCAATGTTTCTATCTTGAAGAATGGATAAAAAACGATCTCCACCCCAAACTTTTCCTTCAAAGCATCATACGCAGCCGTATTGCTCGGCTCATTCTGCGATATAAGTATCCTCTTGACACTCATCTTTTTACCACTAATTTTTACTTATAATCTCACACATTCCGCCTTGTCTTCGGGCCAATTCCATCATCACAAAAATCTGAATGCACACACCAGCGCGGACAGCGGAATTATTTCAAGGGCGCAAAGATACAAAAAAGCGCGGAATGCACCGACACGGTAAGCCAAATTTTCCGCCTGACGAAAAGTCGACACCACCAGAAAAAGTGACGCCTCCGCCAATAGCACCGCTGCAGACCATTCTTCGACAAGGCCCGACACCGCCATCAGTGCCATACTCAGCATCCACACGAATGCCAATGGTATGGAAAGAACTGTCGGGGTGTTCCTGCAGGCCTGCCAAGCCTCGTCACTGATGTTACGGTGCCTGACAAGACCATAAAAAACCTTTCTCAACTGCGCATATACGAATAGGACTGCTCCTATCAACAACAGAGAAGTGGCCCAGATTCCGGACCACTGTATGAACAGGACATACAAAGGGAAAAGGCATAAGGCCACCTTGTCCCTTGTTCTCGCCAACGGTATGTTATGCTCTATGGACAGCGCTGACTGCCACCTCTGAAAACACGACAGGGAAGGCGGCATAATGAAAATGATGTCCCTGAGGAAAAACAGAATGACCAACGCCTCCGCCAACAGCAGAATCCCGTTGAGCGGCTGATGTATCCAAAGCACAGGATCTCCTTCAAAAGATGGCCGGGTTGAAGGCAGATTCAGCAAGCCGCTTGGAAAACTCTGAAGAAACATCAGTTGCCTCTTTTCGCGTTATACCCCAGACTTTGAAGCAATTGGACAGTCTTGTCACGCAGGTCTCCCTGAAGCGTAATCTCTCCGTCCTTGGCAGTACCGCCCACCCCGCATTTGACTTTGAGAGTCTTGCCGAGAGCGGCGAGGTCTTCGTCCGTTCCCACAAAGCCCTTGACAAGAGTGACCTGCTTGCCGGCACGCGCACGACGGTCGATGCAGACCGTAAGACGCTGCTTCCCGGCAGGAAGAGTCTGCACCTGTTCATCCTGAACGGTCTCGTATTTAAAATCCGGCGAAGTGGAATACACCACTCCCAGACGCTTTTTCCAATCATTTTCTGCCATAACGCACAAAGATACGTTTTTTTATGTTCAGTTTTTTATATCTTTATATGCCAATTCTA